>JANMWH010000073.1:0-3527 GCA_031393945.1 Polaromonas sp.
CATCGACGTGCGCGCTTCAAGCTCTGTAGTAATGTGGCCTGCCGTGTCGTACGGCGTGCATTCGTCAAACTGCATCACGATGTCGCTGTTGAGCACGGTCTGGATTTGCATCGAAATCTCAGGCGTTAAAAACAGCTTGTCACCGTTTACGGGGGACGAAAACGCCACGCCTTCTTCGCTGATTTTGCGGCCCTTGCCGTCAGCGCCGCCGAGTGACCACACCTGAAAGCCGCCGCTGTCCGTCAAGATGGGTTTGGACCAGGCCTCAAACCGGTGCAGCCCGCCGAATTGTTGGATGACGTCAATGCCGGGCCGCATCCACAAATGAAAAGTGTTGCCAAGAATAATCTGCGCACCCATATCAAGCAGCGACTGCGGCATCACGCCTTTGACCGTGCCGTAGGTGCCCACCGGCATAAAAATCGGCGTTTGCACAACACCATGGTTAAGTGTCAAAGTGCCGCGGCGGGCGTGACTGGCGGGGTCGGTGGTGAGAACTTGAAAGGTCAGCATGAAGTCTTATAGTTGCCGGATTGTGAGTTGCTTGATAATCGGATATGCTTTACATTTTACCAAGTAAAGCTCATTGAACGCTTTACTTAACAGGGAGTCGGACATGCAAGCTGAAGCTATTGTTTCAAGCAAAGGGCAAGTTACGTTGCCTGTCGCCATGCGAGCCAAACTGGGCATTACACCCGGCTCGCACATTCATTTTGAAGTGCGCGGTAATGAGCTCATCATTAAACCTGAACTTCCCATGAGCGCTTATCGGGGAATTTTAAAAGGCTATGACTTGGGCAACATTGAGCCTGAAAAAGAAGCTGATCGGACCTTTGAATGAACGTGGTTGACTCTTCTGGCTGGATTGAATACCTGACCGATAGCCCACGCGCAGACCTGTTTGCTAAAGCAATCGAGCAGCGAGACCAACTGCTGGTGCCCACCATCGCGCTGTTTGAAGTCCACAAAATCTTGAGCCGCAGTTTGGGTATTGAGATCGTTGACCAATGTTTGACCGTGATGCGTTTGGGGCGCGTATTGGACTTGACCGACAAACGGGCTATCGCTGCGTCCAAAGCGGCCCGGCAACACGGACTAGCGCTGGCTGATGCGGCCATGTACAGCATGGCGCAAGAACACAACGCAACGTTCTGGACGCAAGATGTCGACTACCAAAATCTGCCAGCGGTTCGATACTTTGCAAAATCAAACTAGAATCTACTATTAAATCAATAGCTGTTTGCGGCCGTATTTATTGGGCTAAGGGCTTTTTTTGATTAAATTTAGCAGCATGCAGTCGCCATAACTGAAAAACCGGTACCGTTCGCGAATGGCATGCTGGTACAGGCCCATGATGTGCTCGTACCCTGCAAATGCACTGACTAGCATCATCAGCGTGCTCTTGGGCAAATGGAAATTGGTTAGCAACGCGTCAACCAATTGAAATTTAAAACCGGGTGTGATGAATATATTGGTGTCAGTACAGCTTGGGCCAAACTTGGCCTGAGACTCCAGCGCCCGCACCGTCGTTGTGCCGACAGCCACGACACGCCCACCGCGCGCTTTGCAATCGGCAATGGCTTGCAAAGTTGCATCGGGTACTTCAAAGCGCTCAAAGTGCATCACATGGTCGGCAATATTTTCAGCTTTAACGGGCTGAAAGGTTCCGGCGCCGACATGCAGGGTGACGCTGGCGCGCTGCACGCCTCGCGCTGCCAGTTGAGCCAGTACCGCGTCGTCAAAATGCAGTGCCGCAGTCGGCGCGGCCACAGCGCCCGGGTGTTTGGCAAACACGGTTTGGTAGCGCTGCTCATCATCAAGTGAGTCGGTATGGGTGATGTACGGCGGCAGGGGGACGTGGCCGTGGGCGGCCATCAATGCATACGGGTCACTGCTCAATCTAAATTTGTACAAAGGCCCATCGACGTTCGGCCAGCGCCCCAGCAACGTGGCCGTAAAGCCGCCGTCCATTTGCATCACCGCGCCCGGCAGGGGCTTTTTGCTAACCTTCATGTGCGCCGCTACTTCATGGCCCAAATTGGCATTAACAGACAGCACGCGCTCAATCAACAACTCCAGGCGTCCGCCGCTGGCCTTTTGACCGAACAGTCGCGCCTTGACGACTTTGGTGTCGTTGAACACCAGCAAATCACCGGGCAGCAACAAGTCGGGCAGATCCGTGAACTGGCGGTCAGCGGCCTGCGGCGCACGGCCGTCAAGCAACCGCGAGCCGCTGCGCTGCTGGGGCGGGTGCTGCGCAACCAGCTCGGGCGGCAGCTCAAAATCAAAATCAGCAAGGGTGAAATCAGTCTTCATACGGGCCCAATTGTCCCATGGTGCGACTCGAAGTCGCCTTTAGTTAGCTTCATTTCAGTAAGCCAGGAGTTGCGTTTCCCTCTGTAGAGCTTCGGTTTTACACGAGAAAAAGCGCAATGAACACAGTGTAATTCGCCCTTGGGCGTCGTACATTGACAACTACCTGCAACGGGTATGGTTGGTGCAAAAACGTCCTAAACAGCGTTTTTCTGTCTCTTTTGAACGACGAGTTACACATCGTAACAAAATTGTTTCATCCTCTCAGGGGATCAAAGGATCCGAAAGGTGACACCAACTCATGGTGTCTTGTTTTTCTATCAAAACCACGTTTGGAACAACGTGACCTCGACTGTACGTGCGTCCCGGGTAACTGGGGGGTGCGGAGCTACGGTTAAACCACTCGTGCGGTAACACACACAAACCAAAAGCGATTTTGGGGAATTTTCGGGAGCAAGACCGGGAAGAGTGGCCGAGGTAAACGGTACGGGAAACGCAAAGTAACGTTCGTCAGAACCGTCGTGACAATTGAACAGCTAACACTTGTGTCTCTGGGCAACTGGGGGAGCTGTGACCAAAATGGTACTGTGTTTGGAGTCTGGTGTCATGTGTCCAGACTCGTTCCCAACTAACACACGGCGGAGAGAACGTCCCTAACCCGTTTCGTCGGTTCGCCGACCGACGGGGCATCGTGAGGAACGAGGTAAACCCTACGCATCGCTCTCCTTCGGGTCAGCAACCTGAGCGCAAGCAAAGGCCATGATGCAGAGGGTAGAGGAAGCTGCAAAAAGCGAATGGGCGCATGTAATGTGCGTCATAGCGGTTCAAGATTTGCCGCAGTGCGAAAGCACGCAGACTTGCAGCAGGTGCGACAGCGTAAAAGCTATTGCGAACTTACACCCTAGGGGGCACAAACCCCTTGGGGTGAGTGCGTCCACGGGGTGTCAACGACATCACTGGAGGCAGTATGAAAAACATCCAAGGCAGCAATGCCGCAGATGCTGCGCCTACAGACGAGCAAAAGTGCGAGTGGCATTCCATCGATTGGAAAGCAGTGACTTTGTTCGTACGTAAGGCGCAATCGCGCATAGCGCAGGCAACGAAGGACGACAACTTCAGGCGAGCCGCAAGGCTTCAAAGAGGTTTAGTCCGATCCTGGCAAGCCAAGGCATTGGCGGTCAGGAAAGTGACGACAAACCAAGGAAAGCGGACGG
>JANMWH010000088.1:0-1985 GCA_031393945.1 Polaromonas sp.
CTGCCTGGTTTTTCTGGCGCAAAGGCGTGCTGGGCACGATCGTGGTGGGTATGTCTGTTTACTTGCCTTTGCACATTGGCTTAGGCTGGTAACCGCCGCAGTACGTTACTGGCCGCGCGGGCGGCTTTTACAATGCAGCCCATGAACTTCATCCGCTTTACAGACTTGTGTGCGCAGGGCCAAATTAAAGGCAAGCGCGTTTTTATTCGTGCTGACCTGAATGTGCCGCAAGATACAGCAGGCAACATTTCTGAGGACACCCGCATTCGCGCGTCGATGGCGTGCATTCAACTGGCGTTGGACTCCTGCGCAGCCGTCATGGTTACTTCGCATTTGGGCAGGCCAACGGAAGGGCAGTTCAAGCCCGCCGATTCACTTGCCCCGGTGGCCAAACGCCTGGGTGAATTGATGCACCGAAGCGTGCCTGTTTTGCAAAATTGGGTCGGCGGTGTTGCCGTGAAACCCGGTGAGCTGGTGATGCTGGAGAACTGCCGCGTGAACGTCGGTGAGAAGAAAAATGACGAAGCACTTGCCCGCAAAATGGCCGCCCTGTGCGATATTTTTGTACACGACGCATTCGGCACCGCACACCGCGCCGAGGCATCCACCTACGGTATTGCGCAGTACGCCAAAGTAGCCTGTGCCGGGCCGTTGCTGGCAGCGGAAATGGACGCCATTTCAAAAGCGCTGACCAACCCGCGCCGCCCGCTGGTGGCGATTGTGGCGGGCAGCAAGGTGTCGACCAAGCTGACTATTTTGAAAGCACTTGCTGCCAACGTTGACCAATTAATCGTGGGCGGCGGCATTGCCAACACCTTCATGCTGGCAGCGGGTTTGAACATCGGCAAAAGTCTGGCTGAGCGCGATTTGCTGCCCGAAGCCCTTGCCGTGATTGAAGCCATGAAAGCGCGGGGAGCCGCCGTGCCCATTCCGGTCGATGTAGTGTGCGCCAAAGCCTTCGCTGCAGATGCACCCGCCACCACCAAAGCCGCCACCGACGTGGCAGACGATGATTTGATTTTGGACATCGGCCCAAAGACCACCGCCATCCTGGCGGCGCAGCTCATGGCCGCAGGCACGATTGTGTGGAACGGCCCGGTCGGCGTTTTCGAGTTTGAAGCCTTTTCACACGGCACCGAAGGCATCGCCAAAGCGATTGCGGCAAGCAGCGCATTTTCAATAGCAGGCGGCGGCGACACAGTGGCCGCAATCGCCAAATACGGCATTGAAAAGCAGGTTGACTACATCTCAACCGGCGGTGGCGCTTTTCTGGAAGTGCTGGAAGGCAAGACGCTGCCAGCTTTTGAGATTCTGCAAAAGCGGGCTGCGGGCTGAAATGCTAGTACTGTGCGGTTTTAGAGGTTAAATCGACTTCTAGCCCAACAAATACGGGCGCTAGTAGCTATTAATTAAATGGCAATTGATTTTAGATAGAGCGAGTTCAGCTACCAAACAAATCTGCATGAGAGCCAGCGCGTACAAAATTCAGCCAGTTGTCTTCAAGCTGATAAATCAACAAACAGTCGCCACCAATATGGCATTCGCGGTGGTCTGCCCATTCGCCTTTCAGCGCATGGTCTAACCATTCTGGGCCAAGCGGGGCGTCATTGGCGATAAGTAGAAGCATGGCTGCTTTCAGCTGCACCATGTCGTATCGGCCCGAATGTGACAGCCGAATCCAGTCTTTAAGAAACGGCTTGGCGTAGTCGCAAGCGCGCGGTACGCTGGCGCGCTTACTTGCCGCTGGCTTTTTCAAGATCGGCAAATAGTTCGTCACCAGAGGCAAACCGCGCTTTGCCTCTAGCCTTCATGGCGCGCGACTCTTGCATGGCTGCCTGCGTCTCGGCGTTGGGAACCTTGAGCTCCAGCGGAAAAGCCTGGTCAACCACTACCCGCCGCAAAAACAATCGCACAGCATCTGATACCGACAGGCCCATAGCCGTCAGCGCAAGCGTGGCCTGGTCTTTGATGTCGTCATCTACGCG
>JANMWH010000092.1:0-6013 GCA_031393945.1 Polaromonas sp.
CACTACGCCAGTCGAAGTGAGGCGATTGAGCAAGCTGTTCAAGCGCAGTTGTAACGCCTTGAGCGAGCGCGCCTGTCAGGCCAATGTGCGCTGCTTGATGCAGATAAAGAGCAAGCTATGGCCGATATGGCCGATATGGCCTTGGCGCTGAATTTTCCGCTGGGCAAAGCCACTCCTGAGCAGCTAGCCCAAGCAATTGAGGGGCTGAATGAAATTGTGGGTGATCAAGCGACCCCACCGTGCCTCCCCGGCATTCAAGGCCTAAAAACCTCAACTTCCAAACCAGTCACAGCTGCAAAGTGCTGGGCCTTCGCGGTCAGCAGCGGCAGCGAATAGCCGATGGCCGATGGCCGATGGCCGTTGCGGCTATCAGTGCATCAGCCATGTACAAACTATTGGGCAAGGCGTGCGCTTGAGCCAATTGGCACGCTAAGTCGCTGATGGCCGTGGTAATCAGCCGCACGTCGATGTTTGCCGACTTGAAAGCTTTTTGTATGGCTCTGAGTTCTGTTTTGTTGCGCAAGCCTTGGGCCAGCTCCATGTACGACAAGGCTGAAATGTGCCAGTCAGCCGGGCCTTGCATGTGGGCTAAGGCTTTTGTATTGCCGCGCAATGTCCAGATTAAAACGGCTGAATCAACCAGCACCTCCGTAAGCAAACTGGCAGCCATTAAAAGCGGGGGGGTTCGCACCGCCCGCACATAGCTTGCTGGGTCAGCCATGTCCGCCCGGTCGGCCCACAGCCCGGCAATGCTGCCCAAGCGCTGCGTTTTGGCGGCTGGGGTGGCGCTGGGCTGCTGATCCAAAAACTGGTCTCCTGCACGGCGAATCAACTCGCTTTTGGTCACTGCCGTGCCCCGGCACGCCAGCACTAGGCGCTTTTGCTGCGCTTGGGTCAGATAAATTTGGGTGCGGGTCAATGCTCGGGGCGTTTGCTTAGATTGCATGGAGTACAAAATGTAAATCGCGTAAATCGCGTAAATCGCGTAAATCAGGTGCGTCGGGTGCTATTGCTGTGTGCGCAACATCGTTGGAGTAGACATGCCGGGCACCGAGATTTAAGGCCAAAGCGGCAAGCAGTGGGACAACGAGGTGCTGCGTGGATCTGCACTAGCGCGGAGGATTTTTGAGCGCTCTGTTTTCAGGAGCTGTTTGCGCCTGTATTCATTGGGCTGCAAGCTAGTTTTACGGTTAAAAACAGCCAAAAAGAGGCTTAAATCTCGGCAAACAGCTGCGCCGCTGTCACTTGCAGTTCCACACTCGCCAGCAACACCGTCTCGTTGGCGGCGAAGGGGTGCAACACCCATAGGCCGTCTGCACCCAGCGTGTAGGTGTCAACGGCTCGGGTGTCCAGGTCGATCAACACGTACTCCTGCAGGCGGGGCAAACTGCGGTACTAGCTGAACTTCAGGCCGCGGTCGTAGGCTGCGGTGCTGGGGGACAGCACTTCTACGATGAGTTTTGGCTCGCTCTTGGCCAGCGGGCTGCTCACGTCGGCGGCAGCGCAAGTAACCATGATGTCGGGGTAAAAATAACTGCCTAGCGCAGCAACGCTCAGGCGCATGTCGCTCATGAAGGTGCGACACGGTGTGCCGCTTAAGTGTTGGCGCAGAGCAAACGCCAGGTTCATGCAGACAATGACATGCCTGTCTTCTGCGCCTGCCATGGCGAAGGTCTCACCGCCCACGAATTCGTGGCGCTCGGCCTGCTCGGCTTCCCAGGCTAGGTAGTCGACGGTGGTCATGACAGATTAAAAATTTCGATGAAGGGCAGCTTGTCCCATGGCGGAAGTCCTCTAACGCAATTAACGCCTTTAGCGCGAATGCCTGATTGTTCCAACATCGGCCGGATCTGTGAAAAAAATAATCTCGACAATTAAGCTAGTTGCTTTCGCTGGTGGAGCTGGCCGGCTGAACTGACTGGTCGAAGGCCAAACGAACGCACCAGCAGATCGCACCAGCTGAGCGCGAATGGCGCTTACTTTGGCGACACATCTCACCGCCCCTGTGCTGAGCATCAGCTACCATTTAAAGGCTGTGCTTTGTCCTGATACCCCCCCAACACACAGCCCTCAACTGCAACCGCACCCCCAACGAAAGACGACTATGTTCAGTCATGTAATGCTCGGTGTAAACAATTTAGAGGCCTCGCGCAAGTTTTACGACGCGCTTTTGGGCACGCTGGGCATTGCCCCAGGCGTGGCCAACAAGCTGCGTTACTTTTACCGCAGCCCTACAGGCACGTTTGCCATCACCACGCCGATTAATGGCGAGCCGGCCACCCACGGCAATGGCAGCACGATTGGGTTTGTGGTGCAGTCGGCCGAGCAGGGCAATGCTTTTCATGCGGCTGGGCTGGCCAACGGCGGTACCGATTGTGAAGAGCCACCGGGCCTGCGTGAAGGCCCAGCGGGGCAGCTGTACCTGGCATACCTGCGAGACCCGGATGGAAACAAGATTTGTGCGCTGCACCGGCCAAAGTCGGCTTAAGTCGTCTTCAATCGTTCGAAATTGGCTTTTTTAGGCACAATTTCGGTCTGTAGCCCAATAAATACGGGCGCGAGCAGCTCCTAAATACATAGTGATTGCAGTGCCCGATCAAGTGCCGTTAAACGACCAGCTGACCGCTTTGTTACCCGCCGTGCAGGCAATGCAGCCGACCACGTTACCGCCGCAGCCCCACGCGGTCAGTCGCCTGCGCACCGCTCGGCTGGCGCGCAGCACCAAGCCTTTTTTGGCGCGGGGCGGCGCCAAGGGCCAGCGCTGCGTGGGTTGCCGCTTGCTGGTTAGCCACTGCCTGTGCGCGTTGCGGCCAGCGCTGCAGGTTAGTGCGGGCGTGTGTTTAATCATGGCGGACATTGAGCCGCTTAAACCCAGCAACACCGGCTGGCTGATTGCGGATGTGCTGGCCGACACCTTTGCCTTTGGCTGGGCGCGCACGGAGGTTGACCCCGCGCTGCTGGCGCTGCTGCGTGACGAGCAATGGCAGCCGTATGTGGTGTTCCCCGGCGAGTTTGTAGAGCCGCAGCGGGTGGTGACAAATGTGCAGGCCACCAATTCAGGTCAGGAGATAAATTCCAAGCGCCCGCTGTTTATTTTGCTAGACGCCACCTGGCCCGAGGCGCGCAAGCTGTTTCGCAAAAGCCCGTACCTTGACCACTTGCCGGTGCTCAGTTTGCAAAGCGATCAATTGTCTAACTACAAGCTGCGCCGCTCGCAGCGGGCTGAGCACTTTTGCACCGCTGAAGTGGCCGCGCTTTGCCTCGAGCTGGCCGGGCAAGCGCATGCCGCGCAAACGCTACTTGCGTACCTAGATGTGTTCACCAACCACTACCTGCAGGCCAAGCAGCAACTGCCGGTGGACTTCAGCGATGCAGCGCACCAGCGTTTGCAGGCGCTGGCTTCTCAACGTTTGCCGGCGCGGCCCGTTTGATCCCCGATTAGTCAACCATGCCGCTGCAAGCCGTTTTATTGGTACTGTTGGGTGCGCTCAATCACGCGGGCTGGAACATCGCCGCCAAAAAAGCCAATGGCGATGCGCGCTTTACTTTTTTCAGCTGCATCATCATGCTGGTCGTGTGGTCGCCACTGTGCATTTGGCTGGGCTGGAACGTAGTGCCCACCTGGGGCATCAAAGAATGGGGCTTAATGGTGCTCAGCGGTTTTGTGCACTGGGTTTACTTTTATTGCTTGCTGACTGGTTACCGTAAAAGCGACCTCACCATCGTCTACCCGCTGGCGCGAGGCAGCGGGCCGCTGCTGTCGTCGTCCGTGGCGGTGGTGGTGTTTGGCGAGCAGTTGTCCAGCCTGGGTGTGCTGGGCATTGCGGGTGTGGTGGTGGGCGTGTTTTTGGTGGCCGGTGGCCCGGCGCTGTTCACGTCATTTAGTAAAGCCGCGCACGACCCGGCCAAAAAAGAGCGGGTTAAAGCAGGTGTGTTTTGGGGCTTGCTAACTGGCGCGCTGATTGCCTGTTACACCGTGCTTGATGCATATGCCGTCAAGGTCATTGCCATATCGCCGATTTTGTTTGACTACTGGTGCAATGTGCTGCGCTTGCCGTACGCCGCCGTGCCGGTGCTGCGCGACAGAGCCGAGGCCTGGCGGCTGTGGAAGCTGCAGTGGAAGTACGCGGCGATTGTGGCGGTGTTCAGCCCCATTGCCTACGTGTGCGTGTTGTATGCCGTGTTGATCGCACCCGTCAGCCACGTAGCGCCGGCGCGTGAGGTCAGCATGTTGTTTGCCGCGTTGATTGGCGGGCACTTGCTGGGTGAAGGCGACCGCTGGCTGCGCGTGGTGGGCGCTGCGGCAATTGCGGTGGGTGTGATTGCACTGGCGTTGGGATAAATGCCGATCCGAATTTAGGATAAGCGCCTAACTGGCGTGGGGCGACAATAGGCACTTCAACACACAAGCTGACCCATGACTGAAGACACCAACCGCCAGAGCGAACTTAAAAAAATGGAGCTGTGTGAGCCTTGCTCAGGCATTCAGCGCAACTGGCGTCGTGCGCCGGGCCATGCCGAGCTGGTGCAGGGCGGCAACAGGCAAGAAGACATGCGTGAAAGCCGCTACAGCAACGCCAAACGCGGCTTGGTCACCATCACCAGTTACCGCTGCGACCGCTGCGGCACGAAGTGGGAATATGAAAATAACAAGGCTGACCAAAAGGCGGGCTGGTCGGTGGTGGGCGGCTAGGCAGACTTGGCTATTGCTTGGATTCTGCTATTAATTACATAGCTTCTCGCGCCCGTATTTATTGGGCTGCAGTGCCAATACAAGCTGATTTCGGCCATAAAAAAGTGCTGTCAGTAGCGCTGAGCGAGTTAATCGCGTTTGTCGCGTTTGTCGCGTTTGTCGCGTTCGGCGTGCTCAGCAGATTCGGGCGGCTTGTTTTGTGCCGCTGTGCGCTCTTTTTCACGCGCCAAATCGCGCAGCTGCCACCACACCAAGGCCGCGCCCAAGCCCACAATCAGCAGCACCTTGATCAGCATTAGCGGTGAGTCGGTCATGGCGGGACAACAGGTTAGCGCTACAGGTCAGCTGGGAGTGCCAGCTGCTTCGGCTGGCTCGTGCCTGCCGTGGCTTTGCGCGTAGGTTTTGCGCTGCGCGTCCAGCGCTGTGGTTTTGGCGGCGTCGGCTTGCTGCAGGCGCAAAAACAAATCGGCTGTCCACTGCGCGCGTTCTTCAAACGTGCGGCGCGGTGGCTGGCTGGGCTTGGCGGGCTTGGCGAGGGTGGTGCCGTGCTGCATGGCCGCTTCTACCAAAAAGAGATTGGCCGGCAAGGCCGCCATGTGCACGGTTGGGTCGGCCGGGGTGATCAAAATGGCGGCGCTGGCTTTTGCCAAAAGGGCCAGCTTGCGTTTGCCAGAGACCACGGCGCGGCGGTTGATAGAGTCGAGCCCGGCTTTTTCAAGCTCGCGGCCAATTTCTGCGTAGACCAGTCGGGCTGCACGAATAGCGGGGCGACAGTCGCGCGGCAATTGGCCAATGCCGTGCTCTGAGCGCTGGTACAGCTCGTCAGCGGCTTTAATCAAACGGTTAACCACTGATGCGATGCGGTGGTCAAACACCGGCTGGGCTAGCCAGGCGTCGGGCTCTAGCCCAGCCTCGCGCATCCAGGCCAGCGGCAAGTACAGCCGGCCAAAGCGGGCGTCTTCGCCGACGTCACGCGCAATGTTGGTGAGCTGCATGGCCACGCCCAAGTCGCACGCGCGGGCCAGTGCTTGTTCGCTGCGGGTGCGCATGACCACAGCCATCATGGCGCCCACGCTGCCTGCCACGCGTGCGCCGTAGGCCTGCAAATCTTCAATGGTTTCGTAGCGGCGGCCTTCTGCGTCCCACTCAAAACCTTCAAGCAGGGCGGCAACCAGTTCAAGCGGTAAATCAAATTCGCGCACCACAGCGGCTAGAGCCCGGTCGGGCTCGTACGCCATGGGGTCGCCCGCGTAAACGCGGCGCAAGCGCTCATTGAGTAGCGCCAGCGCGGTGACGCGGTCGTCGCTGAAATCAATCGCG
>JANMWH010000108.1:0-9067 GCA_031393945.1 Polaromonas sp.
TAGTTACGCAGGCGGCCGTCTCGCGACACCATGGCCAGGTCAACAAACTTGCTTCCGTGCTGTTTGGTTGCGCCATACGACACTACAAACCCGCCTGCATCGTAAGTGCCTAAACTTCGCATCGAGGTCATCAGGCTTTCGGCGTTGAAAGGCTTCTTCGCTCGCCGCATAGCTTCTGTTAGCACTTTTGCGCCAATGCAGGCTTCGAGGTGCGTGCTGTTCATGGGGGTTGCAATGCCCGAGTCTTGCAAGGCTTTGGCGCATTCACGTACCACAGGCAGCGGTGATGACGCACTGGGCACTACCTGCGCAATTGAGACGCCTGCGCCAGCTTCTCCGGCGGCCGTGATAAATTGCTGGGCACCCACAAACGACAGGCTGGACATCGGTATGGTCAAACCGCGGCTCACGAGCTGACGGCTAATTTCAGCAGCAGGGCCGGACAGCACCGTGTTGATCAGCACATCTGGTTTTAGTTTAATAAGCTCGTTGAGTTTGCTCGGCTCCACTTTGGCATTGCGCTGTAAGGAAAACGACTGGGGCTGCTTGCCTTGTTTGGCCAAGTAGTCGACGACAGCTGCAAGATTTTGTTTGCCTACCTCGTCGTCGTAGTGCACAACCACCACCTGCTTCAATCCAAGGCCAGTCCAAAAGGCCAGCATTTTCTCCAGCTCCTCCGGGTAAGACGCGCGCAAAGTAAACACCACAGGGTTGGGCTTGCGGACCGGATTGGCACCTGAAAAAGGCGCGAAAAACAGAACTTCGGCTTTTTCTGCCAGCGGCATCGCATCCAGACTCAACGTAGCCGAGGCAAAACCAAAAAGGGCGGCGACCTTATTTTCTTGCAAGAGTTTCTGGGCATTTGCGCCGGCGGTTTTGCGGTCGTTCTTGTCGTCAAGCGACACCAACTCAATCGGCCGGCCATCTACGCCACCTTTTGCGTTCACGGATTTAAAATAGGCCAAGCCGCCATCTCGAATGTCAATGCCGAACGCGGCGTTGCTGCCCGTGAGTGGCACTGACTGGCCAATGACCCATGGCGTTTGCGCGTGGCCAGTGGCTGCACAAAAAAGCAGGCTGACCAGACTCAACTTGCCCAAATTGCCCAGACTACCCAAGTTACGCGAAATACTAATGTTCTGCATGTTGGTACGTTTCACAAAACAGCTTATTAGACCGAAAACATAACGCTCTGTCGAGTCAACGCAAAGTAATAACTTGTCAGGCGCGGGTGCTGAAAAAGGTGTCTGCAAGTACCGCTGGACCGTCATCCTGAACCGGGGTTCAGGTGGGCGAGGGCAGCCTGGCTTTGGGCTCGTCTAACGCGAGACGGGCGCGCCAGCCGGGCAATTTACCAAGCCCGTGCTATAAAAAGCATTGGTTCAAGGAAATATAAAGCCCAGCGCGTACCGCAGACAAAAGCGATTGTAGGCTTGCTTGCAAAAATTTGCGATTCTCCGCGAGCAGGGCGCTTGCTTTGTCTGCCAGGAGTTAAAGCCGTTGTTAAAGCAACTGCCCGTCTTGGCCAAGCGCCGCGTCCAGGCGCTGCAACAAAAGGGCAACTTGGGCGTCATCGGCTGAAGACGCAGTGGCCTCTGTTGCTGTACTCATTGAAGTAGCGTCAAGCGTCGGTTGCGGAACTTCAAACGCCAGGTTGAGCGCAGCCAGCACTGCTATTCTGTCGCGCGCCTTGATCTTGCCGCCATCGCGAATTTTGCACATTGCAATGTCTACCCGGTTAACCGCGTCGAGCAGGCGCGCGTCACCATCAGGCGGGCAACCTAACAAATAGCTTTGTCCCATGATTTGAACTTCAAGCTGCTTCATTACGCGGCTCCCGTAGGTGCTGAGTTAGCTTTGCCGCTGGCGTTTTCTGGCAGGCGTTCAAGCAGTGCATCGACCCGGGCACGCGCAGCGGCTAGACGCGATTTGAGCGAGTCACGTTCTTGCGAGAGCACGCTGATCTCGTCTGCCAGCAACGCATTGGTTCGCTGCAATTCTTCGTAGCGCAGCAGGAGCCGATCAACGCGGTCTGCAATCTGTTCGATGGAAGTGGGGTTTGCCATAGCTTTGCCAATTGTAGGGTTTGCAGCGTGCTCCAGCGTAGAATCTATGCTGTTGGTGCTCGCAGTGTGGTTCACGCGCTGCAGTTCAACGGGAAGCAGGAGGGAGTCCGCGACTTAATGCCGAGCTGATCGGTTTTCAGGTCGACGTGACTTCTAACCTGCGCTGCCCCCGCAACGGTAAAACGGACGAATGCACGCCTGCCTGAGGTCGTGCTTTCAGCCTTCATCTTCAGCCACTGAGTGACTTTAAAAATCATTTGGGAAGGCGATGAAAGCAGTTCCGTCAGCCCGGATACCGGCCAACAAGGTGATGCTGCGCTTTGAAAAAAGCGCGTCGTCTTATTGCTCATGCGCTGGCGGGGATGCCGGTAAGAGTTTGTTCGTTGACGGTTTTATTCATGAAAATCTCTACCTGCCCGGTGCGCTTCGCCGCACTTCCGCTGGCGCTGGCGTTGGCTGCCGCATTCTCGACAAATTTGTTCGCTCAGACCGTACCAACGTCGATGCCAGTGGCGGCACTGCCCGAAACCGTGGTGACTGCCAGCCGCATCGCGGTGCCAATCACCGACGTGCTGGCCGATGTGTCAATCGTGACGCGGGAGACGCTGGACAAAGCCGGCCCAAGCTCGCTGCGCGAGGTGTTGGCGCAGCTGCCAGGTGTGCAGTTTTCCTCCAATGGCAGTTATCGATCAAGCAGTGGGATCTTTTTGCGCGGCGCTGCCAGCCGCCAGACAATTGTGCTGATTGATGGCGTGCGGATGGGTTCTGCCACCAGCGGCGGTGCGTCGTATGAAAACATGCCACTCGAGCGCATTGAGCGCATCGAGGTAATGCGCGGCGCGGCTTCTGCGCTGTATGGGCCGGACGCAGTGGGCGGGGTGATTCAGATTTTCACCCGCGCGCCGACGGAAAAGCTTGAGGCAACGGCCAACTTTGGCGTTGGCTTCGATGGTTTGCTCAGCCGGGGTCTGTCGGCGCGCGGCGGTTTGGGGCCCATCGGCTACAGCGTGGGTGTATCGCGTGAAGAAGCGGCTGGTATCAGCACCATTAACAACTCGCTGTCCAGCAGCTTTAATCCGGACGATGACGCCTTCAAGAGCACGAGTTTTGATGCCAAACTGACAGCACAGGTGCACAAAGACCATCTGTTCACCTTGTCGCTCTTGCAAAGCAGGACGAACAATCAATTTGATGGGCGGCCTTCCCCAAACCCCGGTGCCGTAAGCGCTCTACGCTGGGATGCCACGGGCGAGTTGGCGTTGAAAAACGCTACGTTCAGCTGGCAAGCCCAGTGGCTTGACGCCTGGAAATCCACGTTAACAGTGGGCAGCAGCAAAGATGACTCGGTGACGCGTTACCAACGCCTTGATACGGGCGCCTTCGGGGCGTTTGGCAAGTTCAACACCGAACGTCAACAAATCACCTGGCAAAACGATATTTCAATCGGCAAAGACGTGTTGTCCCTGGTCCTGGAAAAGCGCGAGGAAGCGGTAGACAGCACAACGCTCTACAAAGTCAGTGATCGAAGCGTGCGCAGCGCTGTGGCCTCGTACGCGTTGAATAAAAAAGACTTGAATGCGCTGGTTGTTGTTCGCAAAGACAAAAACTCCCAGTTTGGCAGTTTCACCAATTGGGCGTTGTCAGGCGGCTATCGGCTGACCGATGCGCTTCGTGTCGTCGCCAGCGTGGGCACGAGCTTTGAGGCGCCGAGCTTTAACTCTTTGTACTTCCCAGGTTTTGGTGTCCCCACTCTCCAGCCGCAACGCAACAAAGCCAAGGAATTCGGCGTCAAGTACAACGTCGGATCATTGGCGATGGCTGCGGTGGTCTATCACAACGTTATTGAAGGTTTCATCGTGCCGTCGACCAACGTACAAACGTCATCAGCCGAGCTGCGCGGCGCTACGCTGACGGCAGACAACGCCGTCGGCGACCTGACTTACGGCGTGTCTTATGACTACGCTGACCCGCGTACTTTTTCGACGATTCCTGCGTCAAACAATTTGCAGTTTGTTCGAGTAGCGCGCAACGTGCTCAATGCACGCGTGGGCCGCAGCTTCGGCGATGTCAATGTGTTCGGCGAGTGGAAGTTGTCCAGCAAGCGGGTAGACGCCAAAGTAGTGGGTAACGGCCGCGAGGACTTGCCCGGCTACAGCTCGTTGAACCTGGGGGCGACTTATGCGTTGAATAAAAACCTGTCGTTTTTATTGCGCCTAAATAATCTGTTCGACAAGCAGTACACGCTGACCAACGGGTACTCAATTCCAGGCTTTAATATGTTTGCTTCTGCGTCTTACAAGCTGTAAAAGGTAAGGTATGCACAACAACCGTTCAGTGCTGCAGCAAGCCGAAAAAGTGATGGGCGAGCCCGCCAGATGTCCCGCTGTTCTGGTCGCTGCGCCTGCGTCTGGGCAAGGCAAGACCACGGTGACATGCGCGCTGGCCCGCCTATACGTTCGGCGTGGCAAGCGGGTTCGGGTCTTCAAGTGCGGGCCTGATTTTCTGGACCCGCACTGGCTGGCACTGGCCAGCAGCGCGCCGGTGCACCAGCTGGACTTGTGGATGACTGGCGAGCACGACTGCGCATCGCGCCTGCACGCAGCTGCGCTTGAGGCTGACCTTATCATTGTGGAAGGCGTGATGGGGCTGTTTGATGGCGAGCCAAGTGCGGCTGACCTGGCGCAGCGTTTCGGTTTGCCGGTGTTGGTGGTGATTGACGCCAGCGCCATGGCCGGAACATTCGGGGCGCTGGCCTGGGGCTTGCAAAACTACCGGGAAGGCCTGCGGTTTGCGGGCGTGTTGGCCAATCGTGTGGCGTCAACTGGCCATGCCGAAATGCTCGAGGCTGGCCTGCGTGATGCCAGTCAGTGGCGTGGCGCTTTGATGCGCGGCGACGCTTTCACGCTGCCCGAGCGGCATTTGGGTTTAGTGGTGGCCAGTGAGTTAAGCGACGCACTTGACAGGCTGGACGCGGCCGCTGATGCCCTGGCCGAAACACCCCTTGGCAAAATGAATGACGATGATTTGCAGGCGTGGTCTGTGGATTTCCCGATGCCGCAAAAAGCGCTCGCGTCAGCCGCATCGCGGCCAGAAAGTCAGCAAAACGGCAAGCTGCTTTCTGGCCAAACCATCGCAGTAGCGCGCGACGCTGCGTTTTGCTTTATTTACGCCGCCAACATTGATTGCTTGCAGGCAATCGGTGCGCAGATTGTTTACTTTTCTCCGCTGCAAGATGGCACATTGCCAGCGTGTGATGCCCTGTGGCTGCCAGGCGGTTACCCAGAGCTGCACGCAGAAAAAATAGCGGCCAACGCCACCATGAAAGCCAGCATTGCAGCGCACGTAGCAGCAGGCAAACCCCTGTGGGCTGAATGCGGCGGCATGATGGCCTTGTTCGACACGCTGACCTGCGCGGACGGCGCTACTTACCCCATGTGGGGTGTGCTGCCCGGCAGCGTAGCGCTGCAAAAACGCTTGGCGGCAATCGGGCCGCAGAAGCTTGAAGTTGGCGGCGGTATTTTGCGGGGTCATGCGTTTCACTATTCCACTTGTGCGACAACGCTGCCTGCTGCAGCGCGTACTTTGGCCGCGCCAGGCCGCAAGTTGCGTGGTGAAGGCGAGGCGTTGTATGCGCTAGGCTCAGTAAAGGCAACTTACTTTCACGCCTGGTTTGCGTCTGACCCAGAAGCTGCGGCCAGCCTGTTTTTGAAGGGTCAACGTGCTAAACAAAGCAATTGACTGGCGCGCTCATTCAACTGGCCAAAACTACGGCCCACAGCGCATCTTTTGCCTGACAGAAGAACCCACTGAGTGGCTGTACATGTTGGGTGAAGAGCGGCGTATCGTCGGCATATCTGGCTACACCGTGCGGCCGGCACGGGCGCGAGACGAAAAGCCCAAAGTCAGCGCTTTTACAAGCGCCAGGATCGACAAGATTGTTGAATTGCGGCCCGACTGTGTGATGGGCTTTTCAGACCTGCAGGCCGACATTGCCTCGCAGTTGATTAAAAAAGGCATTCAGGTCACAATTTTTAATCAGCGAAGCGTGGCAGAGATTTTTTCGATGATGTTCCAACTGGCCGCGATGGTTGGGCAGGCTGAAAAAGGTTTGGCACTGATACAAACCATGCAAACCCGTTTACTGGAGATTGAAGCTGCTGCAACTACATTGAAGTGCCGCCCGCGTGTGTTTTTTGAAGAATGGTACGACCCGCACATCAGCGCCATTGCCTGGGTGTCTGAGTTGATTGGCATCGCGGGTGGTGACGACTGCTTTCCAGAGCTGGCCAAAGAACCCATGGGCAAAGGCCGAATCATTGCTGACGGCGCGGAAATTGTTCAGTGCAACCCCGACATTATCTTTGGCTCTTGGTGTGGCCGCAGGTTCAGGCCCGCGCATGTGCGCGCCAGGCCGGGCTGGCAAGAATTGAATGCCGTTAAAAACGACCAATTGTTTGAAATCAAGTCAGCAGAAATCTTGCAGCCTGGCCCGGCCGCGCTCACCGATGGTGTTGAGCAGCTTCATAAAGTCATCATGGCTTGGGGTGATAGCTTTGCCTCCACGCTCGTCGCTTCGCGTGCCTTGGGCGGTGCGCTGCCCCTTGCACTGGATGATGGGGCTGTCCCGCCTAAGGGCGGCCTGTCGGCGGGACTTCATGCTTAGCCGCAGTGAATTCATCCTGGGCGGGCAGCGCAGCGGCAAGTCGCGCCGCGCTGAGCTGCTAGCGCGTGACTGGCTGGCGCTAGTCCCCAGCCACCAAGCCGTGTTGATCGCTACTTCAACCACATGGGACGACGAGATGCGAGAACGCATTGCGCGTCACCAACTCGACCGCGCTGAGCGCGTGCCGGGTATGCAAACAATTGAAGAGCCAATAAAGCTTGGCGAAGCGATTCAAACCCACAGCCAGCCGCACACTTTGGTGGTTGTGGACTGTTTAACTTTGTGGCTCACCAATTTGTTGATGCCCCACGAAAATGCTGAAATTAGCCCTGAAAATGCCGAAAATGACCCAGAAAATGTGTCAAAAGAGGCTGTAGCCCAAAAAATACAGGCGCAAGCAGCTTCTCTTTTAATAGCAATAAAAAATGCGCGGGGCCCAGTTGTATTGGTGGGCAATGAGATCGGACTGGGCGTGATCCCGATGGGGCGCGAAACGCGTGCGTTTGTCGATGCGCTGGGCCGGTTGAACCAGGACGTGGCCGCGGCGTGTGAGCGCGTGACCTTCATGGCCGCCGGTTTGCCTTTATTTCTGAAGGGACAGCTATGACTTGGAAAATCGCGGCGCGGTGCTGGCTGATATTGATCTGCGTTTGTGGAATCAGCTCGGCGCATGCCCTGCAAGTGATCGACGACCGGGGCGTCACCATCACTTTTGCCCAAACGCCGCAGCGCATCGTCAGCATGCTGCCTTCCCTGACTGAAAGTGTTTGCGCGATGGAGCAATGCCAGCGCTTGGTGGGTGTGGACCGTTATTCCAATCACCCCGAATCGTTAAAAAGTCTGCCCAAGCTGGGTGGCGGTATGGACCCGAACATTGAAGGCATCGTAGCGTTAAAGCCCGACGTGGTTCTGGTCGCGGGCAAGTCACGTGCGACCGAACGGCTGGAGGCGCTGGGTATCAAGGTGGTGGCGCTGGAAACCAAAACCCATGCAGACGTGAAACGCGTGCTGTCTGTACTGGGTGTACTGCTGGCCGTGCCTGAAGCGCAAGGTGCAGAGCGTTTGTGGCGCGTCATCGACAGCAGCGTGTCGGCGGCGGCGCAGTCATTGCCTGCCAAAGCCAAAACAGCGCGCGTGTATTTTGAAGTCAGCCGCGGCCCCTATGCGGCGGGCGAGGCCTCTTTTATTGGTGAAACCTTAACGCGATTGGGTGTTAAAAATGTTGTGCCTGCCAAGCTCGGCCCGTTCCCCCGCCTGAACCCCGAATACGTGGTGCGTGCCAACCCGGACGTGATCATGATTGGCAACCGCAGCATGGTCAACGCAGTGGCTTACCCCGGCTGGAACAGCATCAAGGCAGTCAAAAACAACCGCGTGTGCGTGTTTGGCGTAGGCGACTCAGATGTGGTGGTGCGCCCAGGCCCACGCATGGCCGAGGCCGCGCGGCTAATGGCCAAGTGCCTGGAGTCGTATGAGTAAGGCCAACGCCGGTCTGCCTCTCTTTCCCTCGCCCCCTCGGGGAGAGGGCAGGGGTGAGGGGGTAGCCAAAGCCCGGAGGTTATTTTCTGCACTGGTGTTTCTTTCGGTTGTATTGTTTGTCCTCGGCATCACCGTCGGCAGCACAGGGTTTGAATCAGTCAGCGACATGCAGCGCGACCCGCAAGCCATGCTCATCGTTTGGGAAATCCGCCTGCCGCGCACGCTGGGCGCGTGGCTAGCGGGTGCGCTGCTTGGGCTGGCCGGTGCTGTAGCGCAAGGATTATTTCGCAACCCATTGGCCGACCCGTACTTGCTCGGCAGTGCCTCAGGCGCATCGCTGGGTGTGGCATTGGCCATGGCGCTGTTTGGCGTGTCACCGCTGGCCACGCAATGGGTAGCGCGTTTGGGCTTGACAGGCGCTGCATTTTTAGGAGCAGTCGCTGCTGTACTGCTGACCTTGCTGCTGGCCAAGGGCGTGCAGCACACGTTGCGCTTGCTGTTGGCAGGTGTGGTGGTGGGTGTGGTATTGGGGGCGTTGACCTCATTAGTTTTGTTGCTTACCCCCGACATCATGCAGGCGATGCAAGCCTTCATGCTGGGTACCACGGCGTTTGTTGGGTGGTCCGCCTGCGCCGTCATGGCGTCTAGCTTTGGCGTTAGCCTCATCGCCGCTTGGTTGATGAGCCATGTGCTAGACGGCTTGGCGCTGGGCGAGGCGACCGCCCAAAGTCTGGGGCTGCAGTTGCCGCAAATGCGCGCGGCACTTGTGGCGGTGGTGGCGCTGGCTACGGGCACGGCGGTCGCACAAACGGGTTTGGTTGCTTTCGTGGGGTTGGCCGCGCCGCACTTGGTACGGTCA
>JANMWH010000136.1:0-3891 GCA_031393945.1 Polaromonas sp.
AACCTGCACTTTGACGAAGCTTGGTTGCCGCACGCGGCGTTTCACCCGTTTTACGGCAGCTACCACTCGATGGGTAAAAACCGCATTCGCCCCAAGACAGCGGTGGTGTACGCCACGCAGTCGATTCACAAGTTGCTGGCCGGTATCAGCCAGGCCAGCCACGTGCTGGTGCAAGACTCGCAAGACGTCAAGCTCGACCGCCATCTGTTCAATGAAGCGTATTTGATGCACACGTCAACCAGCCCGCAGTACAGCATCATTGCCAGCTGCGACGTGGCTGCCGCGATGATGGAGCCACCAGGCGGCACCGCGCTGGTGGAAGAAAGCATTGCCGAGGCGCTGGACTTTAGGCGCGCCATGAAAAAGATCGACGCTGAATATGGCGACGACTGGTGGTTCAAAGTTTGGGGCCCAGACAAATTTGAGGGCGATGACGCTGGCGAAGAAGGCATTGGCAACCCGAAAGACTGGATCATCAAGGGCGAGTCACGCAGCGCCAAAACCGCCAAAAACGGCGCGAATAATTGGCATGGCTTTGGGCAAATGGCTACGGGTTTCAACATGCTCGACCCGATCAAGGCGACCATCGTCACGCCGGGCATGGACCTGAATGGCAAGTTTGCCAAAACCGGCATACCGGCGAGCATCGTCACCAAGTTTTTGGCTGAGCACGGCGTGATCGTCGAAAAAACCGGCCTGTACAGCTTTTTCATCATGTTCACCATCGGCATCACCAAGGGCCGGTGGAACACGTTGCTGACTGCCTTGCAGCAGTTCAAAGACGACTACGACAAAAACGCCGCCATGTGGCGGATATTGCCGGAGTTTTGCCAAAAGCACCCCAAGTACGAAAAAATGGGCCTGGCCGACTTGTGCCAGCACATCCACGCCATGTACGCCAAGTACGACATTGCGCGGCTGACCACAGAGGTGTACCAGAGCGATTTGCTACCGGCCATGAAGCCCAGCGACGCCTACGCCAACATCGCCCACCGCACCACAGAGCGGGTAGAAATTGACCACCTCGAAGGCCGCATCACCGTCGGCCTGGTCACGCCGTACCCGCCGGGTATTCCGCTCTTGATTCCGGGTGAAGTGTTTAATAAAAAGATCGTGGATTATTTAAAGTTTGCCCGCGAGTTCAATGCCCAGTGCCCAGGGTTTGAGACGGACATTCACGGGCTGGTCGAGCAGACGGATGCCAAAGGGAAAGTGCGTTACTACGCAGACTGCGTGCGCAAGTAATTCATTTGGCGGTAGATGTCTGTTTATTTTATGCTATATATTTAGTAGCTGCTCGCGCCCGTATTCATTGAGTAATACTATGTTTTTTACCTCGTTTTTAGCCGTTTTGTGCCCTGAAAGACTGAATTGAACAGCTTGACGGTAACGGTCATCACCAAAAACGAGGCGCACAACATTGCTGCCTGCTTGGCCTGTGTTGCCTTCGCTGACCAGATCGTGGTGCTGGACTCTGGCAGCACTGACGGCACCGTTGCTATCGCACAAGCGCTTGGCGCTGAAGTCACCATCGATGCCGACTGGCAGGGCTTTGGCGTGCAAAAGGGCAGGGCTTTGGCGCTTGGCCGCTGCGACTGGGTACTGTCAATTGATGCTGATGAGCGCGTAACGCCAGCGTTGCAAATTGAAATCCAGCAAGCGCTAGCGGCGCCGCAGTTTGCTGCTTACGCTGTGCCTCGCTTGTCGAGCTTTTGCGGGCAGTACATGCGCCACTCTGGCTGGTACCCCGACCATGTGGTGCGACTTTTCCGGCGCGGTGATGCAAAGTTTTCAAATGACTTGGTGCACGAAAAAGTCATTACACAAGGCAAAGTTGGCAGACTCAAATCTGAGTTGTTGCACGAAACCTATCGCAGCCTGGAGCAAATGCTCGACAAATCCAACGCCTACTCAAGCGCCGGTGCAGTCGACCAGTTCTCCAAGGGTCAGTCAGCGTCGCTTGCATCCGCCATCGCCCGCAGCGCGTGGGCTTTTTTACGTACCTATTTTTTACGCTTAGGTTTTTTAGATGGGCGCATGGGTTTTGTTTTGGCTGTCTCAGTTGCGCAAACTACCTATTACCGATACTTGAAGCTGTGGATGCTCAATCGGCAGGCTCGCAGCAAAAATTTGTAGGCCAACGCCGACAAGACTTGCTGTCGTTTCACACGGTTACGAACTATTGCGCGGCCAATATTCATTTTCAAATTTAGTCGGATACGCTTTGCTCAAGCTTTTTTTATCATGACTCATGTTATTTAATCAGTCGGAATCCATCGCTCGCCGAGCGCTCTGAAACCTGTACCGCTTTACTTCATGCCCCTAACCCATTCCATTTTGCGTTCCTACTTTCTTCGATGGCTGCTGATTAGCGTGTGTGCAGTTTGCTTGCCCGCCGCAGCCCAGTTCCGGGTTGAGGTGTCAGGCGTGGGCTTGAGCCAAATGCCTATTGCCGTTGCCACCTTTCGCGGTGAGGCGCAGGCACCGCAAAAAATCGGCGCTATTGTCAAAGCCGACCTGGAGCGCAGCGGCGTGTTTCGGGCAGTGGACACCGCAGGCGCCGTGCTTGACGAAACTACTCGCCCCGACTTGACTGCGTGGCGGCAAAAAGGTGTTGACTCCCTCGTAACCGGCAGCGTTACCCCGTTGGCCGATGGCCGTTTTGATGTGCGGCTTCGCTTGTGGGATACCGTGCGTGGCCAGGACCTGGGCAGCCAAAACTATGCCGTCAGCGCAGCCGACCTTCGTTTGTCGGCGCACCGCATTGCAGACTTTGTTTACGAAAAACTGACCGGTGAAAAAGGTATTTTTTCAACCCGTATTGCCTACATCACCAAAGCGGGTGCGCGCTACACGCTGTGGGTTGCTGATGCAGATGGCGAAAACGCACAGTCGGCGTTAGGCAGCCCCGAGCCGATTATTTCGCCCGCTTGGTCGCCAAACGGCTCACAGCTGGCTTACGTTTCCTTCGAGTCACGCAAACCGGTAATTTATTCGCACGACGTTGCCAGCGGCAAACGGCGTTTGATTGCCAATTTTCGCGGCTCTAACAGCGCTCCAGCCTGGTCTAGCGACGGCCGTCAAATTGTGGCTACGCTCAGCCGCGAAGGCGGCTCGCAGCTTTATGTGATGGACGCAAATGGCGGCGAGCCTCGCCGCCTGACGCAATCGTCCAGTATTGACACCGAACCGGCTTTTTCTGCTGACGGCAAAAGCATTTACTTTGTGAGCGACAGGGGCGGTGCACCGCAAATTTACCGCATGTCGTCATCGGGCAGCAACATTGAACGCGTGACGTTTACCGGCAACTACAACATTTCTCCGGCGCTCAGCCCAGACGGTAAATATCTGGCCTACGTGTCTAGGGTGGGCGGTGCATTCAAACTGCAGGTCATGGACCTTGTCAGCGGCAATGCCACGCCAATTACCGACACCACGGCTGACGAAAGCCCCAGTTTTGCGCCGAACAGCCGCCTGATCGTTTACGCCACGCAGCAGCAAGGCAAAGAGGCTTTGATGACCACCACGCTTGACGGAAAGATAAAAGCCCGGCTGGCCGGTGCCAGCGGAGACATTCGCGAGCCTGATTGGGGGCCTTTTTCTCGTTGATTGCCCAGCCCAAGCCTTCTGCTGAAGTGCTTGCGAGCTTTTAGCATTTATTTATTCGTTCGGTAAAGCGTATTGTTTGACCGATTTCTTTTATATTTTTATGAGGTCTTGTTATGAAGCGATCTATTTTTTCTGTTTTGTCCGCGTTGATGCTGGCCGCTGCCTTGGCTGCGTGCGGCTCCAACGTCAAGCTCGACGATGTGCCGGTTGAAAGCCGCACCGGCATTTCTGCATCTACTGCGTCAGGCACTGGCACCGGCACCGCTACCGCCGTTGCGCCGG
>JANMWH010000161.1:0-2756 GCA_031393945.1 Polaromonas sp.
CCCTCTAGCCCATGTTCTACGGGCGCAAGCAGCTCTTATTTTAATAGCATCTTTGGCTGGCTGCGCGTTTTTCGAAGGCTCGTCCAAACCCAAACCGGCTCAGTTACAGCCGGTCAATGGCTTTGTCTCGGCAAAGCAGGCCTGGGTGTCCCGCATTGGGCCCGTCACGTTTGCGCTCGACGTGGCCAACGTTGGCGGTGTGTTGCACATGGCCGGCAGCGACGGCACAGTAGCGGCTATTGACTCTCGTACCGGCGCAGATGTGTGGCGAACCAATGTGGGCAGCGGCTTGTCGGCAGGCGTCGGTAGCGACGGCAAGGTAAGTGCCGTCGTGACCCAAGGCAACGAGGTGGTCGCGCTAGTCGCCGGCCGTGAAATTTGGCGGCAAAAGCTCAACGCTGAGGTCTACACTGCCCCCTTGGTAGCTGGCGGGCGTGTTTTTGTACTGGCAGCTGACCGGTCTAGCCAAGCATTTGATGGCCAAACCGGGCGCAAGCTCTGGACTCAGCAGCGCCCCACTGAGCCACTGGTGCTGCGGCAAGCTGGCGTGTTGATGGCGGTCAATGACACCCTGGTTGCTGGCTTAGCCGGACGCTTGGTGGGTCTTAACCCAGGTAACGGCAGCATTCGTTGGGAAGTGGCGATTGCCTCACCGCGTGGCATCAATGACGTAGAGAGGCTAGTGGATTTGGTGGCCGGTGTCAGCCGCGATGGTGATGTGGTGTGCGCAAGGGCTTTTCAGGCCAATGTCGGTTGTGTCAATACCGCGCGCGGCAGTCTGATCTGGACTGCGCCTGCCAATGGCTCGCAAGGTGTGCGCGGCGATGAGCGCCTGCTTTTTGGTACTGAAGCCGACGGCACCGTGCAGGCATGGTTACGAGCTGACGGCACGCGCGCCTGGAAAAGTGAGGCCCTTCGCTACCGCGGGCTGAGCGCGCCTGTGGTGATTGGTCGTTCAATTGCCGTTGGTGATTTTTCTGGAATCGTTCACCTCTTGTCGCGCACCGATGGCACGTTGCTTAACCGCGTCAGCACCGACGGCTCAGCGATTGCGGCAGCGCCGTTACTGGCTGGCAACACCTTGATTGCGGTTACCCGCAATGGCGGGGTCTACGGCTTTGTACCTGAGTAAATTTAAGGCGTTTGAGCACCGCTCCCAGATCGCCAGGCGGGCGACCGCACCTTCCGTTGTCCCCTACGAATTGCATCGATGAAACCAGTTATCGCCTTGGTTGGCCGCCCCAACGTCGGCAAGTCCACTTTATTTAACCGCCTCACCAAGACGCGGGACGCTATCGTGGCCGATTTCGCCGGGTTGACCCGCGACCGCCACTATGGCAACGGCAATCTCGGCACACACGAATATATCGTGATTGATACCGGCGGCTTTGAGCCCGACGCGCAAAGCGGTATCTACAAAGAAATGGCCAAGCAGACCCGCCAAGCCGTTGCTGAGGCTGACGTGGTGGTGTTTGTGGTAGACGCCAGAGCAGGCGTAAGCGCGCAAGACTACGACATCGGCAAGTACCTGCGTAAATTGGGCAAGCCCTGCGTGTTGACCGCAAACAAGGCAGAGGGCATGCTCGAAGGGGTCGCACTCGCCGAGTTTTTTGAGTTGGGCCTTGGCGAAGTGCTGGCTGTGTCAGCCGCGCACGGGCAGGGCATGCGAACGCTGGTCGACACTGCTTTGGGCTTGCTTAAATTGCCCGAAGAAGACCTAGATGCCGAGCCGCATGACCCCTCCATCATTAAGCTGGCCGTTGCAGGCCGGCCAAACGTCGGTAAATCGACCTTGATCAACACTTGGTTGGGCGAAGAGCGACTGGTGGCGTTTGACCTGCCCGGCACTACTCGCGACGCCATTTCGGTGCCCTTTGAGCATGCGGGTCAAAAGTTTGAGCTGATTGACACCGCTGGGCTGCGCCGCAAGGGTAAGGTATTTGAGGCCATTGAAAAATTTTCGGTGGTTAAAACTTTGCAGGCCATTGAAAGTTCGAACGTGGTGCTGCTGCTGCTCGACGCCACCCAAGGCGTGACCGATCAAGACGCGCACATCGCTGGCTATATTTTGGAAAGTGGTCGGGCAGTGGTGTTGGCCATCAACAAGTGGGACGCAGTAGACGCTTATCAGCGCGAGACTCTTGCGCGCTCGGTTGAAACTCGCCTGGCATTTTTGAAATTTGCGTCTATTTTTCATATTTCAGCCATCAAGCGTCAAGGTTTGGGTCCAGTCTGGAAAGCCATTGCGCAAGCGCACGCATCGGCCAACCGAAAAATGTCTACGCCCGTGCTGACCCGATTGCTGCTCGAAGCGGTGCAGTTTCAGCAGCCGCAGCGGGTGGGCGTTTTCAGGCCGAAACTCAGGTACGCCCACCAAGGCGGCATGAATCCGCCCATCATCATCGTGCACGGCAATTCGCTTGAGCATGTCAGCGAGTCTTATAAGCGCTACCTCGAAGGGCGGTTCCGCAAAGAGTTTGACCTGACCGGCACCCCCATGCGGATTCAAATGAAAACCTCGCAGAACCCTTACAAAGATAAGGACTCGTCTTAAAACTGCAGGGCGTTGCTTTTGGCTGTGATATTGTTAAGGCTTATCAACTCTTGAACACGGAACATATCGTGAGCAATAACAAAGGTTTGCTACTGCAAGACCCATTTCTTAATACGTTGCGCCGAGAGCACGTACCCGTTTCGATTTACCTCGTCAACGGAATCAAGTTGCAGGGCCAGATCGAATCGTTCGATCAATACGT
>JANMWH010000197.1:0-13657 GCA_031393945.1 Polaromonas sp.
CGCCCCAGTTTTACGCTGGGCGGCACGGGCGGCGGCATCGCTTACAACTCAGAGGAGTTCGAGACGATTTGCAAGCGCGGCATTGAAGCGTCACCCACCAGCGAGCTGTTGATTGAAGAGTCGCTGCTTGGCTGGAAAGAATACGAGATGGAAGTGGTGCGTGACACGGCGGACAACTGCATCATTGTTTGCTCGATTGAAAACTTGGACCCAATGGGTGTGCACACGGGTGACTCAATCACCGTGGCCCCAGCGCAAACGTTAAGCGATAAGGAATACCAGATTTTGCGCAACGCCTCATTGGCCGTGCTGCGTGAGATTGGCGTGGATACAGGCGGCTCAAACGTGCAGTTCGCCATCAACCCCGACGATGGCCGCATGGTGGTTATTGAGATGAATCCGCGAGTGTCCCGTTCGTCCGCGCTGGCGTCCAAAGCCACAGGTTTCCCGATTGCTAAAGTCGCCGCCAAGCTGGCGATTGGCTACACGCTTGACGAGTTGCGCAACGAAATCACTGGCGGTGCCACGCCAGCCAGTTTTGAGCCAAGCATCGACTACGTGGTCACAAAAATCCCACGCTTTGCTTTTGAAAAATTCCCAACTGCCGACGCGCGCCTGACCACACAGATGAAGTCGGTCGGCGAGGTCATGGCCATGGGCCGGACTTTTCAAGAGTCGTTTCAAAAAGCGCTGCGTGGGCTGGAAGTCGGCGTTGACGGCATGAACGAAAAAACCCAAGACCGTGAGGTACTTGAAAAAGAACTGGGCACTCCAGGGCCTGAGCGTATTTGGTATGTGGGCGATGCGTTTGCGATGGGCATGAGTGTGGATGAGGTGTTTGCGCTGACTAAAATCGACCGCTGGTTTTTGGTGCAGATTGAGCAAATCGTCAAGATCGAACTGGAACTAGAAACCAAGTCACTAGAGCAAATAGACGCTGCCACTTTGCGTGCGCTCAAGCAAAAAGGCTTTTCAGACCGCCGCTTGGCGCGCCAGCTTAAAACCACCGACACCGCCATACGTGCGGCCCGCCGAGAACTCGGCGTTCGCCCAGTCTACAAGCGTGTCGACACCTGCGCAGCCGAGTTTGCGACCAACACGGCTTACCTGTACTCAACTTATGAGGCCGAAGGCACTGAGTGCGAAGCCGAGCCAACCAACAAGAAAAAAATCATGGTGCTGGGTGGCGGGCCGAACCGCATTGGGCAGGGCATTGAGTTTGACTACTGTTGTGTGCATGCGGCGCTGGCCATGCGTGAAGACGGCTACGAGACCATCATGGTCAACTGCAACCCTGAGACCGTATCGACTGACTACGACACCTCTGACCGCTTATATTTTGAGCCGTTAACACTTGAAGACGTACTCGAAATTGTCGACAAAGAAAAGCCATTTGGCGTTATCGTGCAGTACGGCGGCCAGACGCCTTTGAAATTGGCGCTTGATTTAGAAGCCAACGGCGTGCCTATCATCGGCACCTCGCCCGACATGATTGACGCGGCTGAAGACCGTGAAAGGTTTTCCAAGTTGCTGCATGAGTTGGGTCTGAAGCAGCCGCCCAATGCCACCGCTCGTACCGAGCCTGAAGCACTCGAAAAAGCGCTGGCGTTGGGCTACCCGCTGGTGGTACGCCCGAGCTACGTTCTGGGTGGCCGAGCGATGGAAATCGTGCATGAGCAGCGCGACCTCGAGCGCTACATGCGTGAAGCCGTCAAAGTCAGCCACGACTCGCCTGTGCTGCTAGACCGCTTTTTAAACGACGCGATTGAATGCGATGTCGATTGCATTCGCGACGACACGGGTGCAACCTTTATTGGCGGCGTGATGGAGCACATCGAGCAAGCAGGCGTGCACAGCGGCGACTCGGCATGCTCATTGCCGCCGTATTCACTCAGCGCTGAAACTATTCTTGAGATCAAACGCCAAACCGCCGCCATGGCCACTGCGCTTAACGTTGTCGGCCTGATGAACGTGCAATTCGCCATTCAGCATGTAGACGACAAAGACGTGATTTACGTGCTGGAAGTCAACCCACGTGCCTCACGCACCGTGCCATTTGTCAGCAAGGCCACGGGCATCCAGCTGGCCAAAGTGGCGGCTCGTTGCATGGTCGGGCAGTCGTTGGCCGCCCAAGGTATCACCAAAGAAGTCACTCCGCCGTACTTCAGTGTGAAAGAAGCGGTGTTCCCATTCGTTAAATTCCCTGGTGTCGACACGATTCTGGGACCAGAGATGAAGTCGACTGGCGAGGTGATGGGCGTGGGCAAAACTTTCGGCGAAGCATTTGTTAAATCGCAGCTTGGCGCAGGCACCAAATTGCCGACGGCTGGCACGGTATTCTTGACGGTTAAAAACAATGACAAACCACGTGCAGTCGAGGTAGCACGGGCGCTGGCCGCTATGAAATTTGATATTGTGGCCACCAAGGGCACGGCTGCAGCTATTCAAGCGGTGGGCGTAGCTTGCAAGGTAGTCAGCAAGGTGGCAGAGGGTCGGCCCAATGTGGTCGACATGATTAAAAATAACGAGATTGCGCTGGTGATCAACACCGTCGAAGAGCGGCGCAACGCGATTGCTGATTCACGGCAGATCCGCACATCGTCGCTGCTCGCCCGCGTGACTACCTTCACAACTATCGCCGGAGCTGAGGCGGCAGTTGAAGGCATGAAGCATCTGGACAATTTGAGCGTGATTTCGGTGCAAGAAATGCATGCGCAACTGATTTAGGCCTACCTGCGACCGGCACCTGCTCGGTTTGCTCAAAAGAAATAATAAAGCCACGGCATAGAGCAGTGGCTTTTTTTTCATCTGTGTCATCGCCTTCTGTTCCGCCATTACAAAAAAAGGGTTACTGCATTGATGCCGTAACCCTTTCACGCTGCTTCATACGTTCAGCTTATCGTCAGCAGTACGCCTGATCAAGTTCAAAACTGATGGCGAACGCCTATATTAAAGTAACGACCAACCGCGCCAGAATAGTCTGTTGGGTTATAGCCTGCAGTACCGTAAGTCAAAGGATCCGTCGGTGGAATCTTGTCGAACAAGTTACGAATGCCGCCATATATTTCAGTCTTCGGCGTCACTTTGTACCGGCCGGTCAGGTCAAACGTCGTGAACGAGCCTACCGTGCAACCACCAGGAGCGTCGGAGCCGTTTGCGAACACACTGGCACAACCTGCTGGATCATTTTTGAAGTAGGTATTCGTCATCTTGCCGCGGTAGTTCATCAGAGTCGCAACGCGCCACTGGCCCATATCCCATGTCACAGCGACATTGACCTTGTCGGCCGGCGTACCAGCGCAGTTGCTGACGTCGCAATTGCCGTGCGTGCCAGCAAACTCATTTACTGTGCCGTCTTTTTCTTTGCGCTGGAACTTGAACAGGTGGGTCCACTTCACATCCAGTGTGAGCTTGCCGTAGCCACTTGCCAGATCAAAGACTTGACGCCCATCAAAATCGAGGCCACGGACCACAGTCGACGCAGAGTTAACGTAGTTGATCAGGACAGCGGTAATCGCGCCAGGATCTCCGGGAATTGAAGTTGCTGTGCTTGGATCACGTGACACGCGACCGCCAGCGATGGCAGACGAGGTTGTTTCCTGATTGATCTCATTCGTGCGCTTGATCTGGAAGAGATCCAAAGACAAGCTGCTGCCCTTCGCAGGTTCCCAAACCACACCGGCAGAAATATTCTTCGATTTTTCAGGCTCAAGCGCCGGGTTAGGCGATGTAATGCCAGCGACCTGGTTGGTGGTGCAATCTTGGCCGGGCGTTGACCCGAACTGACCAGGGACACCGAGCCCGCAGCGAACAGGGTCAGTAGCACTTGAGAAAAATGCCAAACCACCCTTACCATTTTCAGCAGGGCTTGGTGCGCGAAATCCTTGTGAATAGGTCCCGCGAATAGCAACATTACTTGCAGGTGTCCATTTCGCACCAAGTTTTGGTGTAACCGAGTTGCCAGAGTCAGAGTAACGGTCTGCGCGCACTGCTGCAGTCGCTTCGAATGTTTTAAAAATCGGGAACAACGCTTCGGAATAAACACCCACGACGTTGCGGGCACCGCTGTAAGCTGAGTAACCCAAGCCGATGATGTTGCCGATCTCTGTGCCGGTATTTGGCGTCAGTTCGTTAGATTCGCGCCGTACTTCAGCGCCGACAGCCAAACCGATTGGACCGCCAGGCAATTGACCCAGTTCACGACTGGCCTTGAAGTCCAGCTGCGTCAACCTGGTCAAGGAACTGCTGGTGATGGTAGGTGAAAGCGCGGCATACATTGCTGCTGAATTCAGGCCAGCGTTTTCACCGATGCGCCAAAACGTACCTGCAGGCAGCGCCGCATATGCGCTGCTGCGTGCGCTTGCCCTGGCAATGTTGGCGGCGGTTGGGTTCAACAAAGCAAATGCAACGTCGCGTTGAAGGTAACCGTTTGACGTGTTGCTGCCTTTATTTTCAGAGTACAAAAACGCCGTGTCGTAGTCCCATTCCGCGTAAGTGCCCTTCAAGCCTGCTGCCAGACGGATGAAATCGCTTTTGGTGGCATTGGTGCGTGGACCGACGTCTGCGGCAGCGTAGCGAAGCCGTGCAGCCTGACCAAAATAGGGATTGTCTGGATGCGCAGCGCCGAGTGAAACAGCAGCGTTGCTGACGGGGCCACCCGGATAACCTACCGATCCGCTGACGCCAGAAGGAGTTGTCTCTGAGTAGTTTTTGTTTTGATACAGATTAAGTTCCACATAGCCCAGTAAATCCCCATTGATTTGCTTTGAAGCACGGGTGAAGAAGTTGGTCGTTTTCTGGGTTGGAGCGATTTGTCCATATTGCTGTGTTGGGTCAGCCAAACAGCCGCCGAGGTCATCGCCTTGAGGTGACTTTGAAAAATTAGCACAATCTGCTGCTGGAAACACACGCGTGAAACCAACACCTGCCAGATTGCCACGGTTGTAGTAGTCAAGCGTTGTTGGATTGCGTACGTTTCCGTTGTACGAGCTGCCGCTGGCGTTGTTAGCCAAGATTGCACCGGCCACTGCACCGCCTTGAAAAGCACTGGACACGTCATAACCGAAAGGCCGACCGTCAGTCACCCCAACCGAGCCGCGACCAGCACGATCGCGGTTGAAAATAGCACCGTTTTTACCCAGCTCAAGGTTCAACAGCACGTTGTATTCGTCGGTTGCCAAATCGCCAAAACCATGGGTAATTGAGACCTTGGTTTCACTGCCGTCGCCATAGCGTGACTGGCCATAGCTGGCTTTGGCTGTTGTCCCGACGTAGCTTTTACGCAGAATGACATTGACCACACCGGCGATTGCGTCGGAGCCGTAAATCGCAGATGCGCCGTCTTTCAAGATTTCAATTCGGTCTACCGCTTCTGCCGGAAGGATGTTTAGATCGGTGAATACCTTTTGACCGTCGTCAGCTGTACCGTAGGGTGCAACCCGACGACCGTTAATCAGAACAAGCGTTGATGCTGCACCTAGCCCCCTTAATGAAATGCCTGAACCACCTTTGGCGAAGCCGTTACTGAACGAAACGGGTACGGAGCCCTGGTTATCAAGTGCGAGCGACTGAAGAAGTTCTGCAACAGACGATTTCCCGGCCTTTTCGATGTCTTCGCGGGTTAAAACCTGGATCGACGCGGCCTTTTCAGCGTCAACACGCTTGATGTTCGAACCAGTCACTTCGACACGTTGCAGAGTCGGCGCGGTTTGAGCCATAGCTACAGGGCAGGCAATGACTGCAGCGGTCGCGCTACACACCGCCAGCGCGGTTCTCGCGAGCAACGTAGGGCGAAAGGAGGGGGTTTGTTTTCTCATGGATTCTCCGAGCAGGTTAAAAAGTAAAACAAGAACGCCACGAGGTTTGTCAACAGTACTTGTCTGGCCAATATCCTACAAAACGTCGGCGTAGAAAAGTTCGTAATATTTCACAGTGGTGGCTTGAATTTGACTTCAAATGGACACATTCAGCAATCACGAGCGTTGCTCTAAAACATCATTTCTCGTATTTTTTTAACCAAAAATCCGACCAGACATCTGTAAAACTGAAGTGCACCAATATCTTGAAACACGTAGTATTTCAAAGTACTGGAGATTTCCGGCGCAGACGAAGGCAAGCAAGTCTGTGTAGCTCTGCACACAGCCAACCTAAGTAGTTACTATCGGCTAAACCTTCGTCCCGAGTCCGCTTTTGTCATTCATTTTTGAAAGTGAATTCCTGGGTTGTCGATACTTCGCCGCTGTCGACTGTGCACCTGTACTGCATCATGGCGGCTTTAACCGCGGCATGGAAAATGCGCGGCCCAGACAGGATGGTGACTTCGCGAACGGAGCCATCCCTGATCAATACTTGCGCCCGAACCACGCCAGATGTGCCGTCTTGAGCCGCTCGCTTTGGCATTTCCGGCGCAACCTGCGTAGGGCACGCCACGCCAATGTCCAAACGACTTGGCTTCGCAGGCGCTGGCGTGTCGGCTACTGGCGGTGCAATGACTGCAGGTGTTGTCGGTGGAGTTGCAACTGAGGCAATAGAGGGAGCAGTTGTCTGCTGCGTTGCAACCTCCGGAGGTGGAACGAAAGGAGGCGGTGGCGGTGCGTCCATCTTGGGTGCCTTTACCTCAGGCGGTTTGATCTCTTTGATTGGCGGTGGTGGAGGTGGCGGAATAATGACCTCCTGAATGACCACAGCTTCCAGAGGCTTTTTGATGATTTCAAGCCCCTTTTTGGCGGTGCCTGAAACTACAGCCCAAGCAAGCAGCAGATGGATCGCTACAACAACTGCGATACCGCGATATTGACGACCTGAATCCTTGGGCTGGTAGGTGTATTGCATGGACTGCGTGGTCATTTTACGAACTGCTCGCTTCCAATCACTGCCATCTTGGTCAGCCCTTTGCGCTTCGACGAGGCTAAAACGCTAGCGAAAACGGCGTATTGCGCGCTTCTGTCAGGTCGCACGTGAACCTCAGGCTGCACGGGGAGTTTGCCAATGGCACTCATGTTGGACTCCAGCTCCGCGCTGGTCACGGGTAAACCCTGCCAATACAGAATGCTTTTGTCGTCAATGTCAATTTGCACCTTGTCTGGCTTTACCAAATTAGCAGGCGGTGTCCCCACCGGTAAATCCATATCGACCGAGTGAAGCTGAATCGGGATCGTGATGATCAGCATCACAAGCAATACGAGCATCACGTCGATCAGTGGTGTGGTGTTCATCTCCATCATGACTTCCGGCTCGTCTGCGCCTGAGCCTGAACCAATGTTCATTCCCATTTAAAACTCCTCAGCAAAAATTTAAATGCAGCCAATCAGTTCAGCGCTGGTGGCTCGGTAATGAACGAAACTTTCACGATACCGGCGCGCTGGCAGGCGTACATGATTCGTCCGACACCTTCATAGGTGACACCGCTGTCACCGCGAATCTGAACCTCAGGTTGCGGCACCATAACTGATACCTTTTTTAATTTGGCTACCAGCTGTTCAGTGTCCGGAACGCGCGCATCGTACCAATAGGTCAAGCCTTTGCTGTCTACCGAAATAATGATATTTTCTGGCTTTGACTTCCGCTCCTCAACCCGCTCTTTTGGCAGGTTGACGGGAATCGATGTGGTGACGACTGGGATTGTGATCAAGAAAATGATCAGTAAAACCAACATCACGTCCACCAGGGGGGTGGTGTTGATTTGACTGAGGACTTCGTCGTCGCTCTCAGCTGATCCGACGTTCATTGCCATAGTGGGGTTTTCCAGCTCAGAAGATTGAACAGATTACTTTTTGGCCGTGGCAAGCAAAACGGCGTTGAGGTTGTTGCCAAAGGCCTGAATGCTTTCGGTCGCAGCCTTGTTGCGGCGTACCAGCCAGTTGTAGCCCAAAACAGCAGGCACCGCTACAGCCAAGCCTATCGCTGTCATGATGAGCGATTCGCCCACAGGGCCTGCCACCTTGTCAATGCTGGCTTGGCCTGAAAGTCCGATTTTGACAAGCGCGTTATAGATGCCCCAAACGGTGCCAAACAGACCGACGAACGGCGCCGTAGAGCCGACAGTTGCCAGAACTGCCAAGCCACCTTGCAGGCGACTTTGGACACCGCTCATCGCGCGCTGGATGCTCATCGTGACCCAGGTGACGGAATCAATCGTCCCTAAAACGCCGACGTGTTGGCCTGCGCCTTCTAGTCCCTTTTCAGCGATGAAGCGAAACGGGTTGTCTGCGCTGAGCTTGTTGGTGCTTTGACGAACCGAGTCGGTTTTCCAGAACTCCGATTCGACAGCCTTCGCTTGCTTCATGATCTTCCCCTGCTCGAACAGCTTGGTGAAAATCACGTACCAGCTAGCCATACTCATGATGACCAAAATAGTAAGCGTGGTTTTGGCGACTAAATCGCCTTCTTGCCAAAGCGCCTCTAGACCATAAGGGTTCGAGGGACCCGCCTTGACAGGTGCAACTGCCGCGGAAGCCGCTGCCGGCTTGACCTCACTGACAACTGGTGAAGCAACTATTTGCGGTGTGGCTGCGCCAGAGGCTGCAATGACTGGCTGTGCGTGAAGCAAAGCAGGGGAAGCCGTCATTGCAACGACTCCCGAAAACGCTAAACAACCCAAAACTCGAAAAAACTTAATACGCACGTCGTATCCTTCCCAAAAAATGATGGCCTAGTATATGCAAGTCATCCGCAGAGATTTTGTAGTCCGCGTATCTCGACAGCGCAGGCAGTTTGCCCTCAAAGGTAAAGCCCGATGCTGGTGCAATGGTGACTCCACCAGCCAGTCAGCCTGTTTTTCAAATGCTATGAAATAAGGAGCAACAGATGTTTGTTCTTCAAGTCTCACTTAGCCTTTTCGAATAATCATATGAGTGCGCTGACGATGAGTCGCCCACAAGAAGAGATGCTCTGCCCCAGCTGCAGAACAAAAAATCAGTAAAGTACGCTGGTGGGAATCAGCTTTTTTATATTGCCGTTGCTTACCGCGTTGGGCATTTGCTTACATATTGCCAGTTCGCTACCAGAAGCGTGGTTTTGCTGCTAACGACGCCGATTGCTGAATGGCGAGTGCCAGCACGTATGGTAAATATTTCGTATCGAATTGGTGGGCAAGCGCCAAAATACATCGGCTGAAAAAGCAGGTAACAATGCCGCCCGTAATCAACAGCTTCGGGATTCGGGCGCTTGGCGCACTCTGTAAATCGCAGCTGAGATTAATGTGGTGTCAGGCCTTGTGGGTTTGCGCACCCAGCCCGAAATTTAAATTGCAGTGTTTAATTGACATCTCATGGAGTTAAATCGTGCAATTAGCCGCCAGATTAAACGTCGATTTCCGCTAAAGAGGATGGAGATTGCATCTGCTTAACCAGTGGTTTGTTTTAGCTGAGTGTTCATGAACGCGGCACACCACAAGCCATTCACGGATGGCCTATATCAGGCAACCCCAGGTTATCGGTTACCGTCCGTCATCCCACGGGTCAAGGCTCTTGTAAATTTATCGACATTGAAACCTGCTCACCCTCCCATTGAATTAACTCTTTCTACACATGAAAAACTCTTTGAATTCAATTGCAAAATTGGCTGCGCTGACCGCGCTGTCATGGACTACGGTGGCCACAAGCCTGGCTGCAACTATCCCTGCCGGTGTTGTCCTTCATCCTACCCAAACACTGATTCGCAACAACGGTTCTGAGCCCGAAACCTTGGACCCTGCACTGGCCGAATCAGTAGGCGCCAACAACATTACACGTGACCTTTTTGAGGGTGTTACAGGCGTTAACGGTGTGGGTGCAACAGTGCCAGGTGTGGCCGAAAGCTGGACGCAAACCGCCCCTGCAACCTGGGTCTTCAAGTTACGCCCTACGGCCAAGTGGTCAAACGGCGATGCAGTAACGGCTGACGATTTTGTGTTTGGCATCAGGCGTTTTCTAGACCCTAAAACAGCGTCCACCTATGCCAGCAGCTATGGCCCTTTTTTGCTAAACGGCGCCGACGTCGTCAAGGGCATCAAGCCCTCGTCGGAGATTGGTGTCAGGGCTATCGACAAGTTGACCCTAGAAGTCAAAACGTCGGGGCCCGTGTCGTTTCTGCCCGCATTGATGAGCAACTCCAATCTCGGCCCGGTTCACAAAGCCTCGCTCGAAAAGTTTGGCAAAGACTGGACCAAACCCGGCAATCTGGTTTCCAACGGCGCGTTCATGCTCAAGGAATGGCAAGTCAACAGCCGTGTGGTGCTGGAAAAAAATCTGAAGTATTGGGATGCTTCAAACGTTCAGCTGACGCGAGTTAACTACCTGCCTATCGAAGACGGCAATGCCGATGTGAAGCTCTACGAGTCGGGCGGTAACGAGTGGGTTTATCAGCTGCCGCCCGGTACCTACGAAAAGCTCAAAGCCCAGTACCCCAAGGAAGTGCGCAACGCCCCCATGTTGGGACTGCGTTACTACTCTTTACAGACGCTTAACCCGCTTTTTAAGGATGTTCGTGTGCGCAAAGCGCTGTCGATGGTGATTGACCGCGACATCCTTGCCAAACGCGTGACAGCTGACGGCCAGGTCCCCGCCTACAGCCTGATGGTTGCCGGGGTCGAAGGCGCGGACGCCACACCCTACGAGTGGGCGAGCTGGCCAATGGACAAGCGCGTGGCCGAGGCCAAAAAGCTGCTGGAGCAAGCGGGCGTCAAGCCGGGAAGTAAATTTTCGTTCACTTACAACACCAGCGACTATCATAAAAAAATGGCGGTTTTTGCTGCTTCAGAGTGGAAAACCAAGCTTGGGTTGAGCATTGAAACTGAAAGCGTCGAGTTCAAGGTGCTGCTCAAAAGGCGGCATGACGGCGACTATCAGATGGCGCGCAACGGTTGGGTGGCCGACTACAACGACGCCAGCACTTTTTTAACGCTGGTCAGCTGCGATTCGGACCAGAACGACACGAAATTTTGTGACCGCACCGCGCAAGAGTTGATTAACCAGGGCTACCAAACCGCTGACCCGGCAAAACGCAAGTCGTTGTTAACCCAAGCGTCCAGGCAAATCATGGAGGGCTATCCGATCATTCCCTTGCTGCAGTACTCCCTGCCGCGCCTGGTGAAAGCCTACGTGGGTGGCTATTCGCTGGAAAACGCGCAAGATCGTTTTCGCAGCAAAGACCTGTACATCATCAAGCATTGAGCTGACCGTACAAGGCGCTTGCTATGTGGTCTTACACGCTGCGCCGCCTCCTGGCGGCTATCCCTACGCTGCTCGCCGTGATTTCGGTGTGCTACTTTTTATTGCATGCAACACCGGGCGGGCCTTTTGACACCGAGCGGAAAGTCTCCGCTGCTGTTCTCGCCAATTTGCAGGCAAAGTACCACCTCGACCTGCCTGTGTGGCAACAATACTTGCTCTATCTCAAGAGCCTGCTCCAAGGCGATCTTGGCGCGTCGTTTCGTTATGCTGACTGGTCTGTGAATGACCTTGTGGCGCAGGCCCTTCCGGTGTCGCTGGCTATTGGCGGTGTCTCGATGCTGTTGTCCGTAGTCATTGGTGTAGGCCTTGGCATTGTGGCGGCACTCAGGCGGAACAGCATGGTGGATTATTTGGTGATGTTCGTTGGAAACATCGGCAGCGCATTTCCGAGTTTTGTTCTCGGGCCGGTGCTGATTTTGGTGTTTGCGCTGTGGTTGGGCTTGCTGCCTGCAGGCGGATGGGAGGCCTTTCAATTGCGGTTCATGGTGCTGCCGGTGGCGTTGCTGACCTTTATCAACGTATCGACTATCGGCCGCATGATGCGCGGCAGCCTGATTGAAGTCATGCAAAGCAACTTCATTCGCACCGCTCGCGCCAAGGGTCTGCCCATGCGTTTGGTCGTGTTGCGGCACGCGCTGCGGCCTGCTTTGCTGCCTGTGGTGTCGGTCATTGGCCCCCTGGCGATTTCCTCCATCACGTCGGCGCTGGTTACAGAAACGGTGTTTTCGTTGCCTGGCTTGGGCAAACTGATTGTTAATGGAGCAGCCAACCGCGACTACACCCTGGTGCTGGGGCTGGTGGTTCTGATCACAGTTCTGGCTGTAATACTGAATTTGCTTGTGGATCTCGCCTACGCGTGGCTGGATCCCAAGATTCGTTACTGAAGGCCGCGCATGTTGTTCAAAAGTAAAGGAAGAGACAGCCTGGCTGCCGTGCTGACTGCGGCCGCGCAAATGCCCCCCACTTCAGATACCAAGGCCGCGTCCGGACGCAGCTTGTGGGCCGACGCCAGACGGCGGTTTTGGCGGAACAAGGCTGCTGTAGTCAGCCTCGTGGTGCTGGTACTGATTACGCTGGCCTGCGCGGTGGGACCTTGGGTGTTGCCGCATGCGTTTGACAGTGCGGACTGGGACGCGATGAGCCTGCCCCCAAGCCTTAAAAATGCGCACTTTTGGGGCACCGACGATGCCGGGCGTGACCTGCTGGTGCGCAGTTTGATCGGTGGGCGCATTTCGCTCACCGTGGGCCTGCTGGCCACGCTGGCGTCTGTGTCGTTGGGCATTGCATGGGGCGCAACTGCAGGCTTTATGGGCGGCAAGGTTGATGCGCTGATGATGCGCATCGTGGACATGATGTACGCCATTCCCTACCTGTTGATCGCCATTTTGTTGGTGACGATTCTGGGTCGTGACTTCTACCTGGTGGTGCTGACGATCACTGTGTTTTCATGGATGGACATGGCGCGCGTGGTGCGCGGCCAGACTCTGTCATTGCGGTCCACCGAGTTTGTAGAAGCCGCCCGCGCCATCGGGGTTTCAACGCCGCGCATTATTTTCTCGCACATTGTGCCGAATCTGCTGGGTGTGGTGGTGGTCTACACCACCGTGACGGTGCCAGGCGTGATCTTGACGGAGTCGGTGCTTTCATTTCTCGGCCTGGGAATACAGGAGCCCATGACCAGCTGGGGCGTGTTGATTGAAGACGGGACCAAAGTGATGGAAGTGTCGCCGTGGTTGCTGCTCTTTCCCGCCGCCATGCTGTCGTTGACGCTTTATTGTTTTAACTTTATTGGCGACGGCCTGCGCGATGCGCTCGATCCCAAAGACCGGTAACTGGAGAGCTGCATGCCTTTGTTAGAAGTCAATCACCTCAGTGTGAAGTTCCAGATGGTCGACAGCCAGATCACCGCGGTGAACGACGTCAGTTTTTCTCTGGAGCGTGGTCAAACGCTCGGTATCGTCGGTGAGAGCGGTTCTGGTAAAAGCCAGACCGTGTTGGCCATGATGGGCTTGCTGGCCAACAACGGCCAGGCGACCGGCAGCGTCAAATTTGAAGAACAGGAGCTGCTGGGCATGCCCCTGAAAGCGCTCAACAAGATTCGTGGCAACCGGGTGGCGATGATCTTCCAGGACCCGATGACCTCGCTTAACCCCTACCTGAGCGTGGAGCGCCAGCTGACTGAAGTGCTGGAGTTTCACCAGGGCATGTCGCGCCAGGCGGCACGTGCTGGTGCCCTGCGCGCGCTGGACGCGGTCAAGATTCCTGATGCTGCGCGCCGTATGGGTATGTACCCACATGAGTTTTCTGGTGGCATGCGTCAGCGCGTGATGATTGCCATGGCCTTGCTGTGTCGGCCCGATGTACTGGTGGCAGATGAGCCGACCACGGCGCTGGATGTGACCGTGCAGGCACAAATCATTTCCCTGCTGCGTGAGCTGCAACGTGAC
>JANMWH010000210.1:0-11500 GCA_031393945.1 Polaromonas sp.
GACATGGCGCTACAAATGCACGGCGGGCTGGGTGTGAAGGTCGGTACCAAAGTTGAAAGCCTGTACCGCGACATTCGCTCATTGCGCATTTACGAAGGTGCGACTGAAGTGCAGCAACTCATCATTGGCAAGGCCCTCCTACGACATGGGTGAGACTATGACGGCTGCACACTCTGCGCAGACTGACCGATTTGTTCACGATCGGTTGCCGCTGTCTGAGCAGCGTGCGCAAATGCGTTATGACATGCCGGAATTGCGCATCGCTGACCAGGCTAATCTTGTCGATGTATTGTTCGCAGGCATTAAAACCAAACGATTGATGGGCAAGCCCTTTTTGCATTCAGACAAAAGCACGCTGAGCTATGCAGATTCCAGCGAGCGTATCAACCGCATTGCTCAGGTGTTGACTGAGGACTTTGGCTTGATACCTGGCAACCGTGTGCTGCTGCGTGGGGGCAATTCCGTTGGCATGGCATTGGCCTGGCTGGGCGTGGTCAAAGCCGGGTTAATTGCTGTGGCCACCATGCCGCTGCTACGCGCCAAAGAGCTTGGCGAAGTGATTGAAAAAGCGCAGGTCAACTTTGCACTGTGCGATGCAACCCTGGTCGACGAACTGAACATCGCCAAAGCGCAAACAGACAAGCTTCAAAGCGTCGTGCTTTTTAACTTGATGAATGAGCCTGGCTCACTGGCTGTTTTGGCATCCCAAAAAGACGGCAATTTTGCGCCGTGCTTTACATCTGCCGATGACGTGGCCCTGATGGCGTTCACTTCAGGCACCACTGGTAAACCAAAGGCTGCGGTGCACACCCATCGCGATGTATTGGCGGCATGCCAAGCCTGGCCGCGACATGTACTTGAGGCGAAGCCAGAGGACATCGTGATGGGTTCACCGCCATTGGCTTTTACTTTTGGCTTGGGCGGCTTGTTGCTGTTTCCGTTTGCAGCAGGTGCATCGGTTTACTTTTCGGCGGTATCCTACACGCCGGAGGCCATGGTCAAGCAGATCAAGGAAACACGAACAACGATTATCTACACTGCGCCGACGTTTTATCGGCAAATGGCTCCCTTCGCCAAGCAGGCGAGCCTACCGTCGCTGCGCGTTTGCGTGAGCGCTGGCGAGGCGCTGCCAGATGCGACGCGCCAGCTCTGGAAAGAAGCTACGGGCATTGAAATGCTCGACGGCATTGGTGCGACTGAGATGTTCCATATTTTTATTTCCAGCAAACCCAGCGATGTGCGGCGCGGCGCCATCGGCAAGGTTGTGCCTGGCTACACCGCCAAAGTGGTGAATGACGACGGCATTGAAGTACCTTTGGGAACCGTTGGCAAGCTCGTTGTCGTTGGGCCAACAGGTTGCAAATATCTGGACGATGCACGTCAAGCCAAGTACGTGAAAGACGGCTGGAACTACCCCGGCGACGCCTTCACGCAAGACGTTGACGGCTACTTTTTTTACCAAGCACGCGACGACGACATGATCATCACCTCTGGCTACAACGTGGGTGGGCCCGAGGTGGAAGACGCCCTGATGCAGCACGCCGCCGTTGCCGAATGCGGCGTGATTGGCCTGCCGGACGGTGAACGCGGCATGGTGGTCAAAGCGTTTGTGGTGCTTAAGCCGGGCGTTGAGGCCAACGACGCCAGTGTGAAGTTGCTGCAAGACCATGTCAAGGCAACGCTAGCGCCTTTCAAATACCCACGCCAAATTGAATTTGTACCCAGCCTGCCGCGCACCGAAACCGGCAAGCTACAGCGCTTTAAATTGCGTGACTTTCCAGCTAACGCAGATCAGAAAAAATGAAAAAACTACAACCACCAAATTGGGCTGAACCCAAGGGTTACGCCAACGGCGTCATGGCGCAAGGTGCGCTGATTTTTGTGGGTGGTCAGATTGGCTGGAACGCGGCGCAAGTCTTTGAAAGCGACGACTTCATTGCGCAAACTCGCCAAGCGTTGATCAATATTGCGGCCGTACTCAAAGCTGGCGGCGCAGGACCCGAACACATGGTACGCATGACTTGGTTCGTGACCAACCGGGCTGAGTACAACGCTCGACTAAAAGAGCTAGGCGGTGTTTACCGGGAAGTGATGGGCAAAAACTTCCCCTCCATGACCTGCGTTGAAGTGTCGGGACTTGTAGAGGAACGTGCCAAAGTTGAGATTGAGGTAACGGCGGTGTTGCCTGATTGATTAAGCCAAGTCTGGCAAGCAATAGTCGGCTTGCTGATCCAGTTCAAATTAGTGTGCAATCCAATGTCTTCGAGCGCAAGCGGCTATAAAAAGCAGAGCAGGAGCGCCGCTTGCTACCCTGCTTTTGCTCGGCTTGATGCTGCTAGCTATTGCCCCGCCCAATTTTCCACCAACCCATGAACTTTTTTCGCACAACGCTAAGCCTCCGTCTTTTGCTCGCTCAAGTGATAGGCTTCGCTTCGGCTTCGGCTTCGGCTTCGGGAAATCAGTTTGTTACCTATCAAGCGTTTGTCGGCTTTGACGCCCACGGAAAAGTCATTGTCCAAACCAACGCCAATGCCCCGCTAGCCATCCCCGACCGCTGCGGCAAGTTTGGCAAACTCTCCTCAGCAGCTGTTGGCTTGGGCGCAGGCTTGGTAGGCGGCAGTGAAAGAAACAGCTTCGAAGGCAACACTGCCGTCCTCACCCGAGTCCAGACGGACAGCGGCTAGCAAACCAAACTCAAGCCCATCAAAGACATCCAGGAGCGCGACGAAGTGCTGGCCCGGGATGAGCTGCAGGCCCATGGCAATGCGCAAACTTCTCAAGCTTTTGAAAGCCTGGCGGCAGCTAGAGCAGCCGATTTAGAAGCTAAATTAGCCTATAGCCCAATCAATCCAGTCGTTAGCTGCTATGAAAAAAAGAGTGAATTACGCACCCTAAGCGCTGTAAAACCAGCCCAGCGCTACGAAAAAGTCACGGACATCGCCAGCTCCTTCAAAGCGAAAATCCTGCCGCACTTGGCTATAAGCAACTGCCAAACCATCCAGGCCACAGCAGGCCATCCGTTTAAAAATCTGTGAAGGCTGGAGCGATGCAATGCTGCTTAAAAAGGGTGGGCAGTTGTTGTTGGGCGGGGAGGCGGATGCAGCAGACCGCCACGCCACAATTTTGGAGATTCGTGAAGAAGTCAAAACCACTGCGGTCTTTAATCTTGAAGTGGCCAGCCTGCACACCTGCTTTGTGGGGGTGGATGGGGTGGTGGTGCCTAACGGGGCTGAAGTGCCCGCACCGGGTCGCCCGATGCCAGCCAATACGGACGGCGCGTTCCAGCCCGGGCGGGGAAGCGGACATTTCAGGTATCGCAAGCAAGCAAATTGCCAGGGGCCTTTAGATAAGCTCCCAGATGTCTGGGAGCCTACCGATCACAGCGGGACCCATGATCCACACTTGGATCGACAGCACGCTGATGGAAAATACATTACCGGCTACCCTCCCGCAGGCGGCGGTAGCAGAAGGCGTTAACGCGTGTCTGATTTAAAAGCAAGTTTTGCGCTCAACGACAACGTCGTGCTGATCACATTTCAGGGTTTTGAAGATGCGCCTGAACACATACGTGCGCATGAAAATTTTTGATTGCTGATAGGAATCGGTGGTTTGATAGTTGACGATGCGATTCCGTCGTGGCGCAAGCGCGATGCCAAAGCGGCGCGGCGTATGCTGTTCAAATTTTCCGTTGACCTCGATCAGCTCGGATTGGCAAATCACAACCCAATTCCAAATTAGCTTTGGATCCTTGAATCTGATCTTCAGATATGTATCCCATAGCCCGCACTTGCCTCATTTATCTAATGCTGGCCTCTACCACCAGCGCCTTGGGAGTGCCTGCGCTCCAAAAACCAGAGCAAGTCGCAGCGATGCAGTACAACAGCACCAACCAGCTAATGCAAAGCCTAGTAGCAGCGCAGAAGGTCTATTTCGTTGCCAAATCGGCTTACCGCCCAACTAATACAGGAACGAGCAGCTATTAAAATAGGAGTTATTTAAAGCCTGCCGTTTAACCCATCATGCTCACCATCTTCCCTGACTGCCGCACGGTTCGCCCTGGAAACGCCGTCGTTCCTGACTGGCAGTGCCCTGCTTGCAGGTTGGCCTATGCCAAAGCGGGTGGCGAAGCGGCTGCTTTGCCTTCGGTGCGGCATGCACATGCAGCGCGATCAAGTGGTAGCTGTGACAGGCTGCTCAGCAATGTGCCGTGGGGCAAGCTGCTGGCGGGGTTGGTGATTGTTTAGGGGGCTTGACTGGGCTATAACCGGTAAATCCCTCTTAACAGCACGCCGACTCAAACCAACCTATCTTCTGAACAACTGGCAGCCAATACCAGCCCAGGTGAAGTGGTGATGTACAGCGCCATTGGTGCCCGTACTGCCTGCAGGCCAAAGCTGCCGGGGCAATGCTGCTTTAAACCGTTCGTATGTGAAATAGACCAGGACAGTGACTGCCTGGCGCGGCTAAATTTGGCTATGAGCGCTTGACCCCAAAGGCGCAGTGCCGTGTTTGATCGTTAAGGGCCATCACATGAAAAATGGCTTTTACAGTGATGATCTCAAGGCGGCGGTAGGTGAGCCGTGACCTGCTGTTAGTAGGTATAACAGTATGCATCCATAAAATTAATAATTAAATCGCGCTGCAGCCCAGTATATACGGCTGCGAGTAGCTCTTAAACTAGTAGCACCTGAAATTGGCTAGGTGTTATCGTGCAACACCAGTAACTTCAATCGTTACTCTGCGATCGGGTTGCAGGCACTGAATAAGCGCTGCGCGGCGAGCGTTAGGATTGCACGCTTGGCTAACCGGCTCTGCCTTACCTTTACCAACAGCGTTGAAGGCGGCGGACTTCACACCCAGTGATTCTAGATAAGCCTGAACGGTTTTAGCGCGTGCCAGTGACAGCTGGTTGTTGTAAGCATCTGAGCCAAGCCGGTCGGTGAAACCCACCACGTTCAGGCTTTGAATAGACTGGTAGGACTTCAAACGCATGGCGACGTCTGCCAAGCGCTGTTGGCCGCCGGGGGTCATGTCCTGGATGGCAGACTTGTCAAATTTGAAAAGTGTGTCATTTAGCAGCACGTAGGTTTCGCGGCTGACCGCATTGGGCTGTGTTGGCGCTGGCGCTTGGACTGCAGTTGCTGCGACGGCCGCAGCTGCTCCTTTTGGCACAGCGCAGCTGTCTGCTTCAACCTTGGCCTGGCGCAAGCCGTCTTCAACCATTTGTAAGTGTGGCGTGGCTTGCCGCCAGCCGGTTTGCTGCTCGGCGTGACCTGCGCGCACCAAACGCACTTCGGCGCAAGCTACGGTTTTCGCGTTGCAAGCTAACGTTACTGTTTGATTTTTGTAGGCAGTGAGCTGGGCCCACAAGTCTTCACGCAGCTTGGTGCTGCGCGCTACCAAAGGCGTGTCGAGACCGACTTTGGCGGCTTTGTCGCCTTCCAGAGCTTGGGCAATCTTTGCCGCTTCAGTCAACGACTCTTCGATGTAACCTGAACGGTCGTTTTCGTGGTATTGCGTTTTGGCGGTGTCTAACCAGCACTGCGCCTTGGCTAGGGGGTACGAGTTTTGTGGAACCCCTGATTCGTTGAGCTTGCGCAACCGCAGCTGCAGCGCTTCAATGGTGCGCCGGTCGCCCAAAATTCGCTCGTCGGTGATGCGGGCTTGCTGGGCAGTGACCCCGGTAGCTTGCGCGGCTGGGCCTGGTGCTTCGTTTTTTGAAGCCATTGAGCCGCACCCAGCCATGGCAAAAACGGTGACCAGTGCAAGAAAAACGCAAGCGGGCTGAGTGTTAAAGCGGGTCATAGTGGTCCTAATCACGGTGTCGGTGAAACCGCGCTCGGGTTAAGTGTCTTGTTGATAGAGGAGTTGTATTTGCGGAAGATATCTTCGTCAAACTTGTACCGCAGGCCAAACACCCAACCACGGTTGGTGTAGTCATTGCCGGTCAGTCCGGCTGCTTTGCCTGAGGATGCAAAGCCTCGCCAGTTGTAGCCCAGGGTGGCGTAAAGGTTGTCCATCAAGATATAGCCAACCTCTAACCCATAGGCGTGCTGCCTGTCGCCGCCCGAGCCCTGCAGCACCGATAAGATGCCGCCAACTGACCATTTATTAGTGACGTCGTAAGTTGCCCGCGCACCCACGAGCTGAGCGCGGTAGCTGTCGTTTACAGTGCCCAACAGCACTTCATTGACATTTTTATAAGCAAAGCGGCCAGACAACCACCAAACGCGGCTCGGGTGGTAGTTACCGCGCACACTGATGATGTCGGTCCGGCTGTCGGTTTGAGTTCCGGGCGTCGCGTCTCGTTCGCTTCTGCGTTCGTACAAACCCAGCGCGTCAAACTTGTTGTTGTCCACTGGCCGATAAGCAAAGCCGACCTGGAACCGGCTTTGGGATTTGTCAGCGCCCAGCGCATTGCGAGGCTTGATGACGCTGGCGTACTCTCTGGCAAGCAAAGTCCAGTCGCTGTCGAGTTTGCGAGCGACACCGGCGGTGACAAGCCAGTTCGTATTGTTGGTGTCCTCGCGCCACTCGACTCGGCCAGATGACTTCCAAATGGCACTGGCCGTGTATTCCAGGCCCACACCGATGGCATTCGCATTGCCGGTGCTACTGGCGAGTCGTTCTGCATTGGTCGTCAGGCGCAAGCCTTCGGCCAAGCGCCAACCGTTGCGCAGGCCCAGCGCGCGCTGAATTTCCTTACCAGAAGCAGCATCGCGCAAGCGGTACTCGGAATACAGCGAGCCATCTTCCATGTACCGTGTGTCGAAGCCAACTGCAAATGAATCGCTGACAGGGCCAGTGCCAAGGCCGTAAGCGCCGCTGTACTGGGCGCTGCGCTCGTAGCGACTGTACAGCCTGGTTTTTTCGGACACGCGCAAGTCAGCCGCTAGCCGATACATATTGGAGTTGCTAGACCCAAACTCGCGCTGCGTATCTGCGGAAAGATTCAGCTTGTCAGTAGCAGCCCAGCGCACGCCCAGTTTATAAAGCGTAGCGGGGTCAGTTCCGCTCACGTCCTGAAGCTCGCCGTCAACTGTCAACGACTCGGTTATTTTGTACGACGCGCGAACAAAAATGGCCGTGCGGTCAAGACTGGTTGGCCCAGCAGCCACTGCGTTGACGCCAACATTGCAAAGCACGGGCAATCCAGTGGCAGGGTCGATTGATTGATTGCCCACTTGGCTGATGCCAAAACCCGTGTTGTACCCGGCAATGGAGCCGGCGGATGTGGTTGGCACACCCGTTCCGTTCGAACAATTGGATGTGGTGCTCTGTGCCAGGCTCACGCTGTTTTGAACAACGCGGCGTACACCACTACCGATGGTCAGGCGGTCGGTAATCTTTAGATCAATTCCTATCGCGCCTTGGTCGTTGCGGCTGCCGACGATATTGTCTTTAGATGTGAGCAGTTCACCTGAAAAACTCAATTTTTCGGATGCGCGGTAGGCACCCGTCAAACCGATTTCAGTTTTACCGCCAGTGACCCCTGCGGATGGATTGTTGAAATCTTCACTAGATTTCAGCCCGTAAGCTCGGTAGCGCAAATCGTCATCTGCATGCCTGATTTCAAGCTTGGCCGCGTTACCGTCAAACTGACCTGATTTGCCAGCAAAGTTTGAGCTGACGTTGCTGTTGAACCCACTCGCTGCGCTGTTCACAACGCTACTTGTGCGAGCAACTTCCGCAATCACCTCTGTATTTTTACCCACTTTAAGCGACAGGTTTGCTCCGAGCAGTTGGTAGGGAGCTGCAGGGTTTTCATCGCGTGCGCCAGCGACGCCGACAGTTATACCGTCGCTAATCTTGACGCTAGCGTCGCCGCCATAGACAAAGTACTTGTCTCCGCCTTGCTCAACCTCGTAAACAACGCGGATTGAAATGGGATTGAGCTGGTCGTCAAAACTTGGAACGGGAGCACGAAAAAGAATCTTGCCCGAAAAAGGCTCAAATTCGTAATCGAGATTTCTAGATACCGGGGTAACTTTGATGATGTTTGTGGGCCTGAACCGGTCACGCGTGATGACATCGATTTTTTCGGAGCCACTGACGCCGTTAGGGTTAGACACTGAGTACGGACCGGATACACCTCTGGCGGGGAACTCGTCGGTAATTTGGCGGTAGTTTTGCTGCGCTGCGAACACATTGGCCGTTACTTTGTCCACCTCATATCGCCCGCGCACACCATTCAAGGATCGGCTGTATTGGCTTAGAGTTCTTGCCGGATTATTGTCTGCAGTGGTGTAGTCGCCAAATAAGAAATAACTAAGCTTGTTATCAATGCGAACATACAGCTTGCCTGAGCTTTGCGCATCCACGCCGCGAATGCTTGAATCGCCATAAACGGGGTAAAAGGCGTTCGGGTCAACGTCTTGAAATAGCTGCCTGCGAGTGTCTTTGTCTGAGTCGTAGGCCAGCGTCAGAAGGTATTCACCCTTAACTTTGCCTTTTAGGTAGACAGCGGCTCGGGCGCCGAATTTACTGCTGCCGCCGTTGAACTCTTTGGTAAAGCCTTTGAGTTCATTGTCGAAGCCGTCGTTTTCACGAATGGGGGTAATTTGGCTCGGGTCGAACTTATCAGACCGCAAGCGACCTTCTATCAGTCCGACGGCGATGAATTCTCGCAAGTCCGGCACGTAGCGAACGATAACCTTCTCAATGGCACCTTTGACTGAGACGCGCAACGTCACTGGATCGGGTTTGAAAGGAGCAATTAACTTGAACGACAGGATTCCGTTCTTGACAAGTTGCTGCGTGCCTGGCGTTATTCGGTCGATATCGCCGCGATCAGCGCCCGACTCAGGAGTCAACCGCCCAGGCAATAACACTCGGGCACCGCCGTCAACTTCAATGGTTACTTCCGTCTCACCAGCAACGAGCTGGCCTTTGTTGTCTAAAAGTCGCAGCTGCACTTGAGTGGCAGTGATGCCATCAGCTGGCAAGTTTTCACCGCTTACCTTCAACTCAATTTTGTTAACGGGCGACGTTATGCGGTCAAGAAACGATGAGAATGGTCGGGGGCCAATGCCTTGCTGTCCGCCGGTCTCGAATAAGGATTTAGCCTCAGGCAGGTCGGCGCTAGTGGTGTTACTGGCGGGCTGCGCAAGGGCAAAGCCGTGCGCCAGAACCATGGCAATCGCCAAGGGTGTGCGGCGTAGATTGGCCGCAACCATGAATCGAGCAGGTTTCATGAATTTCATCTCACGCCCGGCGTGCTGATAGGCACTGCATTTTGCTGACGAGTGGCTGGCAATATAGGCTGCAGGACTTCGCCTGTTCGGTTACCAATACTCAGCGGCGTTGCGCGCTCCGACTCAGGAACATTGATGCCTCCTTGCGCCCGGCGAGCCTTGACTTGGTCAAGCACTTCTGAACTGCAAGACCCTTCTATAAAGTCAGCGCGTGCCAATTCCCCGCCTTTCAAATCAACAAACAGGCTATCCGCAACGCCAGCATTTCGATTGCTAGATGGCACTAACCGCGAGCCCACAGGTAATGTGGTTCGATCGACCTTCACTACATGCGTCTGCGATTTAACACCGCAAATACTGTACTTGCCTTCAGAGTCGGTAACGACAAAAGTGCCGTCGAGCATGACCAACCGGACACCCGGGATGCCCAACTCTCGACTGCCGCCCACATTGTTTTGAACAGCGTTACCGTCGCAATCTACATAAACCTTACCAATAATGCAGCCTTCATTGCTGAACACGCCGCCTTGCACGGTGACCTTGAACGACCCCGTGTTCGACCGAACCGGAGCAACGACAGTTGCTCGATTGATGCCGTCGCCCTGCTGCGCGCCCACCCCAACTCTGACGAAGTAGGTCAGCTCAGCCGTCGCCTGTGGCGCGATAGTGCCAATGTCGAACACCAGATCTCTGCCCACTCCGCCTGAAGGATTTGGTGCTGCCACACCGGCAAGGCGAGCAGTTCCCAAAATGTAGCGGAAGCCGGCCGGTAGCAAGTCGTTGAGCTTGATATTTGTAATCGGGCCAACCGTAGTGTTGTGAATTCGAACCGTGTACTGAACGGAATCACCAATTTCGGCTACTGCTTTGTTACCAGTCTTGCTTACCAATAGCGCGCCAGACACCAAGATAGGATCTAACGGAATGTTGTTGTGGATGACCTCCTGGAATCCGACAAAACTAAAGTTAAGCCGCAAGAAATACTGCGTACCTGCGCCACCAACCAGACCAACTATTGGCGTAGCGCCGTTGACGCCAACCGGAGGGCCACCCGCCTGAGAGTCAGGCTGCACTTTGGTTGTGCCAGCCACCGCGGTATACAAACCCTGATCTGGCGCAACTCCGCCTTGGACGGCCTGCGGCGGAAGGTGCGTCGCGGGCGGCGTGACAACTAACGTAAAGTCGCCACCTATCGCTGGGCTAACTGCATTGGGGCCAGACGTTTGGAAGAAGAATTGGTACATGCCGTTTGGACCCGTAACGCGCACATCTGAACCACCGAGAATATTAGCCTGACTGAAGTTAGGTGGCCCGATTAATCGCACCGTTGCTCCTTCAATCGGCTTTCTTGTTATTGAGTCGTAAACTACGCCACTTGGGTCCAACGGGAGGTTTTGCTCCCATACGTTATCGCCGGCATATAAAGTTACGTTATTTATGGACGTGTCGACAGGCGTTGTTGGCCCAGGCACGATTGCAACCGTGAGTGAATTGGTACCAGTAGACGGATTCCCAAATACTTCTGTGACTGCTTTTTGGTTGAATGGCGTACCAAAAATCGCATTGCCGGATCCATCGAAGAATCTTACGCTGTAGCCTGGTCCGGGTGGCAGCCCAGTAATCTTGTAGCGCCCATCGGGCCCGGTGAATGCCGAACCAATCACTACTGTAGAGGTACCCGTTGTTCGAACAACCTCCGCTCTAAAGTTCGCCAACGGCAAGTCCACGCCCGGATTAAATATTTTGTCGCGGTTAACCTCAAGAAATACTTGGCCGCTCAAACTTGCGTTGTTGATTACTACCAACAGGTTCAACGATGCTACCGATATATTGTTGGTGGTTGTACTTTCTGCCGTGGTGGTGGCCACAGTACTGGTCACAGCGTAGGTGCCTGTGATACCCGGCGTGCGAAACGTAAACGTGAAGCTAGTAGTCACGCTCGGATTAACAGTTCCTAGGCCTGTAAGAGTAGGCGGAAATACGATGACCGGAAATCCCGCAACGGTTGTAGTGCTTGCCCCAGCGGGCAAACCTTGAACTTGTACACCAATCGGTAGGGTAACAGTGCCAGCAACTCCCACCGCAGGTGACGGCCCGACATTCCCAAAACTCACGGTTCCGGCCACCACCACGCTTGCGGATACGGTTGACGGTACGGTAACAACCGTACCGACGTCGGCTACCGCTGTGGCTGACACCACCGCCACGGCGGTGTTGTTACCCGGCACGTTGTCGGTCGTGGTGGTGCTGACCGCGCCGGCAAACGTCTGGCTTGTGGTGGCGGTGCTTGGCACGGCGTAGGCCAC
>JANMWH010000262.1:0-2035 GCA_031393945.1 Polaromonas sp.
AACGTGGCGTGGCCGACGATGCGGGCCAGCGGTGTTGCGCCCAACTCTTTGGCGGTTGATTCGCGCGTCAACACCAAAGCGGCTGCACCGTCGTTGATCGATGAGCTGGATGCAGCGGTAATCGTGCCGTCTTTTTTAAACGCTGGTTTGAGCCCAGGAATTTTGTCTAGCTTGACTTTGCCCGGGCCTTCGTCAATTGACACCACGACGTCACCTGCACGGGTTTTGACCGTGACAGGCGTGATTTCAGCCGCAAACGCTCCTGATTTAGTAGCTGCTTGCGCCCGTTCTACACTGGTAATGGCGAATTTGTCTTGTGCTTCACGCGTAAATTTGTATTTGTCAGCACACTGCTCGCCAAACGTGCCCATCGCGCGGCCCGGCTCGTAAGCGTCTTCCAGGCCGTCGAGCATCATGTGGTCAAAAATACGGTCATGCCCGATGCGAATGCCGCTGCGGCCTTTGAGCAGCAGGTGCGGCGCATTGGTCATGCTTTCCATGCCGCCCACCACCATCACGTCGCGGCTGCCTGCTACCAGCTGGTCATGCGCCAGCAAAGTGGCTTCCATGCCCGAGCCGCACATTTTTGACATCGTGACCGCGCCCGCGCTGGCGGGCAAGCCGCCTTTAAAACCCGCCTGGCGCGCCGGTGCCTGGCCCTGCCCGGCCATCAGGCAATTACCGAACAAGACTTCATCAACTTTGTCGGCCGCAATGCCTGAGCGCTCAACCGCAGCTTTAATGGCCGCGCCGCCCAAGTCGTGGGCAGATAGTGATGCAAAGTCGCCTTGAAATGCGCCCATTGGCGTGCGGGCTGCACCCAAAATAACAATTGAATCAGACATGATTTTTTCTTTCTTGAATTAAGTGACTGTCAAGCGACCGACACGTCGTGCCGCTTTGCAAAGCGCTTGTCTTGCTCATACGGGAACACGTCGAAAACGTGCCCGGCCTGAATACGCTCTTTGTGCATTTGCCAAAAATTGGCTTCGAGCAGCTCGGCATGGTGCTTCATGAAGACAGCACGCACAGCATCGTTGCCCAACAAAAACGGGCCAAACGTTTCGGGGAACACGTCTTTCGGCCCAACTGAATACCAGATCTCACCGCTCATTTCGTCTTCTTCATTGCGCGGTGCAGGTACTTTTCTAAATTTGCAGTCGGTGATGTATTCAATTTCGTCGTAGTCGTAGAACACGACCTTGCCGTGGCGCGTGATGCCAAAGTTTTTCCACAGCATATCGCCGGGAAAGATGTTGGCGGCCACCAAATCTTTAATCGCATTGCCGTACTCGACCACGGCACGCTCAATCTGCTGTTGTGCAGCGGGCTCTTCAACACCCACATCAAACGCCTCTTGCAAATAGATGTTCAGCGGAATCATGCGGCGCTCGATGTACACATGCTTGATGATGACTTCCATGTGGCCGTCGCCGTCGCGGTCAGATATTTCTAACTGGCTGGGCGCAAACTTCTCAATCTCGGCAATCAGCTCGTCGCTAAACCGCTCTCGCGGAAAAGCCACCTCGCTGTACTCTTGCGTGTCGGCCATGCGGCCCACGCGGTCGTGCTGCTTGACGAGCAGGTATTTGCCTTTGATCTGCTCACGCGTGGTGTCTTTTTGCGGCGGGTAGTAGTCTTTGATGACCTTGAACACATACGGAAAGCTCGGCAAGTCAAACACCAGCATGACCATGCCTTTGATGCCAGGCGCAATGCGAAACTTGTCGGTTGAGTGGCGCAGGTGGTGCAAAAAGTCGCGGTAAAAGAGCGTCTTGCCCTGCTTGGCCAAGCCGAGCGCGTTGTAAATTTCAGCGCGCGGCATACGCGGCATCATGCTGCGCAAAAACTGCACATACGCCGACGGTATGCCCATGTCGACCATGAAGTAGGCGCGCGCAAAGCTGAACAAAATGAGCAGGTCGTCTTCACCAAACAGCGCCGCATCAATCGCCAATTTTCCGTTCTGGTTGTGCAGCAGCGGCAACGCAAACGGGTGCTCGGTAAAACCATTGATGATTTTGCCGACCACATA
>JANMWH010000320.1:0-3402 GCA_031393945.1 Polaromonas sp.
TAGCCGCCGAGCGTAGTCTTGAAGTTTGCTTTTTTAAGCAACGACTCATACTGCTGCGACATCATGTAATTCTGAACCTGTGCCATGAAATCCATGGTCACCACCACAATAATCATCAACGACGTACCGCCAAAATAAAACGGCACATTGTATTTCAATATCAAAAACTCTGGCAGCAAGCAAACGAATGTGATGTACACGGCGCCCGCCAACGTTAGCCGCACCAAAATTTTGTCAATGTACTTGGCTGTTTGATCTCCGGGCCGAATGCCAGGAATAAATGCACCGCTTTTCTTCAAGTTATCGGCGGTTTCTCGGCTGTTAAAAACAAGCGCAGTGTAGAAAAAGCAGAAAAACACAATAGCTGCCGCATAAAGCATCACGTAGATCGGCTGCCCCGGCGTCAACGCACTCGCAATATCTTTGAGCCAACGCATGCTCTCGCCTGTACTAAACCAACCAACCACGGTCGCGGGCAACAAAATAATGGAAGAGGCGAATATCGGCGGTATTACACCCGCCATATTCAGCTTGAGCGGCAAATGAGACGACTGGCCACCATACACTTTGTTACCAACCTGCCGCCGCGCGTAGTTCACAAGGATTTTCCTCTGCCCGCGCTCCACAAACACGACAAAGTAGGTAACCAAGGCAACAACCGCAATGATGGCAATAGCTACCAAAATGCTCATCGCCCCCGTGCGAATTAATTCCAGCAATCCCCCGACCGCACTTGGCAGCCCTGCAGCAATTCCCGCGAAAATCAGGATCGAGATTCCATTGCCTAAACCGCGCTCGGTAATCTGCTCGCCGAGCCACATTAAAAACATAGTTCCAGCCGTGAGACTCACAACAGCAGTCAAACGAAAACCAAAACCAGGTGACAAAACCAAACCCGGCGAACTCTCGAGTGCAACTGCGATTCCAATGGACTGAAACAGCGCCAAGCCCAAGGTTGCGTATCTTGTGTACTGAGTAATTTTTCTGCGTCCACTTTCACCGTCTTTTTTTAGCTGCTCAAACGTCGGCAAAACGTACGTTAGCAACTGCATGATGATCGACGCAGAAATATACGGCATGATGCCGAGGGCAAATACGGTAAATCGCGACAAAGCACCGCCGGAGAACATGTTGAACAAGTTCAATATCCCGCCCGACTGGCCCTTAAACAGCTCTTTCAACTGACCGGGATCGATCCCAGGTACCGGAATATGAGCTCCGATACGGTAAACCACCAACGCCAGTAACAAGAATATCAGGCGATTACGCAGGTCACCGAACTTGCCGGTTTTTGCAATTTGAGCTGCGTTAGTTGCCACTGTTCAATCCGTCAAAGAACTACGCTGTCAAGCCGCCGCAGAAACAGAACCACCTGCAGCTTCAATGGCCGCTTTTGCGCCAGCGGTTGCGCCAATGCCGTTTAGTTTGACGGGTGAAGTCAAAGCACCTGACTTAATCACTTTGACATTCTTTGCCAATTGCCCGACCAGACCTGCCGCCTTTAGCGCCAACAAATCTACCTCCGGCAAACCGAGCAACTCCAGCGCAGTCAGACTAACTTCAGCGTTGAACTTAAGCAAATGCGACTTGAAACCACGCTTTGGCAAACGGCGATGCATCGGCATTTGACCGCCTTCAAAGCCGACCTTGTGATAACCACCGGCGCGCGACTTTTGGCCCTTATGACCACGACCAGCCGTTTTGCCGATGCCCGAACCAATACCACGACCGACACGGCGTTTGTAATGTTTGGCCCCTTCTCCAGGCTTGATTCCGTTCAATTCCATTTTGAATTCCTAACGAGCCTGAGCTCAGACAATCTTGACAAGGTACGCGATCTTATTGATCATGCCGCGCACTGCGGGTGTGTCCTCTAACTCGCTGACGCTGTTGACACCGCGCAAACCCAGGCCACGCACAGTCGCGCGGTGTGATTCCTTGGTGCCAATCGGGCTGCGAATCAGCTGAACTTTCAATTTGTTTTCTGTCGTCATGTTTGTGTCCCCAACTGCGGTTTAGCCGAAAATTTCTTCGACTGATTTGCCACGCTTGGCCGCAATATCTGAAGCAGTCGTTGATTTGTTGAGCGCGTCTAAAGTGGCACGCACCATGTTGTACGGGTTACTCGACCCATGGCTTTTTGCCACAATGTCAGTGATGCCCATGACTTCAAAAACAGCGCGCATAGGGCCTCCAGCAATGATACCGGTACCTTTAGCGGCGGGCATCATCATGACGTTTGCTGCACCCCAATGACCGAACACCTTGTGATGAATGGTGCCGTTCTTTAATGATACCTTGTTCAGATTACGGCGGGCTTCTTCCATCGCTTTTTGCACGGCTGCTGGCACTTCTTTTGATTTGCCTTTACCCATGCCAACACGGCCATCACCATCACCGACCACAGTAAGTGCGGCGAAACCGAGAATGCGGCCACCCTTCACCACTTTGGTCACGCGGTTGACCGCGATCATCTTTTCCTTCAGACCATCGTCTGGAGCGTCGTTTGCTGATTTAGCTTGAAACTTGGCCATAAATTATTCCAGTACTCAGATGTATTCTGATGTGTTCTTAAAACTGCAGGCCAGCTTCGCGGGCCGCATCGGCCAGCGCTTTGACGCGGCCATGGTACGCAAAACCAGCACGGTCAAACGCAACCTTATCCACACCAACAGCTTTTGCTTTTTCAGCGATGCGCTTGCCAATGGCTTGTGCAGCAGCGACGTTGCCGCCTTTACCGGTTTTTCCAGCAGCGCCAATTTCGTTGCGGACTTCGACCTCTGCGGTAGATGCAGCAGCCAAAACTTTAGTGCCGTCGCCAGAAATAACACTGGCGTAAATATGTAAATTGGTGCGATTCACCGTCAAACGGGCAACACCTTGCGTGGCGATGCGAATCCGGGTTTGGCGTGAACGACGCAGGCGCTGCTCTTTTTTGGTCAACATGGTGCAGCTCCTTATTTCTTCTTGGTTTCTTTGATCGTGATCTTCTCATCCGCGTAGCGAATGCCCTTGCCCTTGTAAGGCTCAGGAGGGCGAACAGCACGAACTTCGGCAGCGATCTGGCCGACACGTTGGCGGTCAGCCCCTTTGATCACAATTTCTGTCGGCGTTGGCGTCGCGACAGTGATACCGGCTGGCATCACGAAATCAACAGGATGAGAATAGCCCACCGTCAAATTCAGCTTGGTACCAGCAGCGGCAGCTTTGTATCCCACACCGACCAGGCTGAGCTTTTTTTCAAAGCCTTTGGTGACACCGACCACCATGTTGTTCACCAGCTGACGCATGGTGCCCGACATGGCATTGGCTTCGCGCGACTCATTCGCAGGTGCAAAGCTCAACTTGCCAGCATCGTGAGTGATGGTAACGAGCGCGTTTTGAGCCAGAGCCAACGCACCC
>JANMWH010000348.1:0-2530 GCA_031393945.1 Polaromonas sp.
TTGTGTTTGCCGCGTAAACGGAGAGCAACTTCGCTGGCTACTCGTCCGAGGACCTTGTCGGTCGCGTCAATCACAAACCACTCGTGCACCACGTCAGCGGGTTTTGCGCTGAAGGTTTTCATGAGTTTTCTCTTTAAAAAAGAAGGGTTTGGCGGGCTCTTTTCTACGGTCGGCGTTCTTCTGACGAGAACCTCTTAGGTAGGAACCACTTGCTGCACGCGCTAGAGCTGTGCGGTAAATGACTTCACCGCGGAACCACATGTGCGCTGCGAAGGCCTCGATTATATGAAGAATCAAGGGCTTACGTCAATTTTTGCGGTTTAGTCAGCCGTTTAAAGGCGAAAATACAAGCATGTTCAGTTATAGACACGCCTTTCACGCCGGCAACCACGCCGACGTCCTCAAACACACCACGCTGATTGCGCTGTGCAAATACCTCTGCGGCAAAGACACCGCCTTGAGCGTGATTGACACCCACGCCGGTGCCGGGCTGTACCGGCTGGATGGCGACTACACCGAGACCAGTGGCGAGGCCAGCGAAGGTGTTTTGAAGCTTTTCGCAGCATTAAAAAAGCCTGTAGCCCAAGAAGTACAGGCGCAAGCAGCTCCTAAAAAAATAGCTTCACCGAAAGCATCGCTGCCCTCCGAAGTCACCGCACTGTGCCCGGCTTTGGAAGACTATGCCAACGTGCTGCGGGCACTCAACCCCCAGTTTGCTGAGACGGGAGAGCCCGCGCACCTCAAAATCTACCCCGGCTCACCGTTCATTACCCAGCAATTTTTAGAAGGCCGCGACAAGCTCAAGCTGTTTGAATTGCACCCCACTGACTTCAAGTCGCTTTCAGGCAACATCGCGCAGCTGGGTGCGGGCAGGCAAGTCAGTGTGGCGCGTGAAGACGGTTTTGAAGCACTCAAACCATTTTTGCCTCCGCCATCTCGCCGGGCCATGGTGTTTTGCGACCCCAGCTATGAAATGAAGAGCGATTACTTAAGGGTGAGCGCCACGATGGCCGACGCCGTCAAGCGCTTTGCTACAGGCACGTATGTGGTCTGGTACCCGGTGATTCCCCGGCCAGAAGCACATGATTTGCCGCGCAAGCTGAAAACCCTAGCCGTGAAAGCCGGGCGGCCTTGGTTAAACGCGGTTTTAACCGTGAAATCAAGCAAGTTATTGACGGACAACGAAGGCGAAGTGGTCCGCCCAGGCTTGCCCGCCAGCGGCATGTTCATCATTAACCCGCCGCATACGCTGAAGGCCCAGTTGCAATTGGCTTTGCCGCAGATGGTGGCGCTGTTGGGGCAGGATCGGAATGCTGGGTTTACTTTGGATAGTGGTGGGTGAGTGGTTTTTGGCTGTAGCGCTTTAAATTCGGGCGTGAGTAGCTCTTGAGTTGATAGCGATTCGCTTTCGCGTTGAGTGCCGGGGGTAGCCCGGCTGCTACTCACTTTTCTTTGCTTCGCCAAAGAAAAGTAAGCAAAAGAAAAGGCGACCCTACTGTCTGCGATCCTTCGCTTCGCTACGGATACCCTGCGGTGCTCGGCTTAGCCGGAAATTTTAGAAACTAGCCTGCAGAAGCAGTCGTCGGACATCTAAAATTTTCATCCGTCTAATCCTGCGCTCCTCAGCGCATACAGAAGGGGTGGGGACGCAGAAGCAGGTTCGGGGAGGCCCTCACCCCCGCCCTCTCCCAGGGGGAGAGGGCGCAATACCGGGATTTGGAATTAGCAAGGTGTTCCTTCTTATCCCCTCTCCCTTTGGGAGAGGGTTAGGGTGAGGGCTCCCCGCACCTGAACCCGAACCCGAACCCGAACCCGAACCCGAACCCGAATCAATTCCCCACCCCGTCCTGGCTGGGCTTGAAATAGTCAAACGAGACGGATTAAAAAATTTAGATGTCCGAAGGCCGCCAAGCGGACAAGTTTCCAAATTTTCCGTCTCGTTTGACTATTTCAAGGAACCGCGAAGGGGCCCAGCCTGCGGGTCGCCTTTTCTTTGCTTACTTTCTTTTGGCGAAGCAAAAGACAAGTGAGTAGCCGCCGGGCTACCCCCGGCACTCCCCATGAAGGCGAGCCAAGCTATCAATTAATGAGCTGCTCGCGCCCGAGCCAATTGACCAAAAGGCCAGAAGCAAAGGTATTTCACCGCCGCCGCAACCGCTTAACCACCACAGCAGGCTTACCCACCACCTCCCTCTCAGCCACCATCAGCACCACCTGCTTAAACCCCAAGTTCAGCATGTCCAACTCCACTGCAGCAGCGCGGCTCAGGTCGATCACGCGGTTGCGAATGAAGGGCCCGCGATCGGTGATGCGCACCAGCACTTCGCGGCCGTTGACCAGGCTTTTCACGCGCACCATCGTGCCAAATGGCAGTGTTTTATGCGCCGCTGTCAGGGCGTTCATGTCGTAGCGCTCGCCATTAGCCGTCAGCCGCCCGTGAAAGCGCGGGCCGTACCAAGACGCGCCGCCGCGCTCGAGTTCAAGCTCTGTATTGGCGGTGTAGCGGCTCGTTTGCGGCGCGTCGTTTGAC
>JANMWH010000378.1:0-8190 GCA_031393945.1 Polaromonas sp.
AAGTACGGCGTAGCCAAGTCCGTTGCCGCGTTTTTAGGCGCAGCCGTGCTGGCGGTGTCGGCAATTGCCCAAATAGCCGCGGGTACTACCGGGATTGATGCCACTGGCAACGCCGCCAGCGAAATGGCGGCTTGCAAAAGCGGCGCAACCCAGCAAAGCCGCGAAACCTGCATGACCGAGGTGCGCAACGCAAACGCTGCCAAACGTGCCGGCAAGGTCGACAACGCAGGCGGTCAGTTCAAGGCCAACGCCCTGATGCGCTGCAACGCCTTTAAAGGTGCAGACAAAGTGGCCTGTGAAGCGCGCGTGGGTGGCTTGGGCAATGCAAGCGGCAGCGTAGCGGGCGGCGGCGTGATCACTGAAATTGAAAGCGTTGTCTTGCCTGCGAATCAAGAAAACGTCACCATTCAGCCGCAGACCAAAACCGACAACATTATTTTAATTCCAGCGGCTAAATAAGCCCGTTGAAACTTCCTTCAACTTAAGCACGAAAGAACTTTTATGAACAGCATTATTTACATCGTTGGCCTGGTTGTAGTTATCGGCATTGTGCTGAGCTTTTTCGGCCTGCGCTAACCCGCGCAAGGCTCAGCTGATGGCGCAATGGTCGAATCTTGCGCCCTACTTTAGCCCCATGCAGTTGGCGTAATAAGTCGTGGTGGCGGGCCAGTCAGAAAAAATACCCTTGATGCCAACATCTTTAGCCAATACGTCGAGCACGTGCATGGTGTCGCCCTCGCGTTTTATCAGCGGGGCCACCGTTTGGTAGTACCAGCCCGGGTTGCCATTGGCAAGAACGCCAGAACGTTCCAGGCTCCAGGTGATGATTTCCAAGCCTGCTTGCCTGGCGTTTTTGGCGTAGCTTGAGGGCACCAGAGCGCCCTCTTTGCTGTCTAACAGCGCGAAGATGGGTGGCGCGACGATTTGAATGCCGTCTTTTTTGTAGCTCTGCAGCATGTCCAGGCTTGGCAAGTCAGCGGCTTTTTCAGCGCTGTCTAAAAACACGGCCTGCTTGCCGAACGCGCCCTCGTTTTTGATCCAGTACAAGATGTCAGCCTTGTTAAACGACTGGGCAAAAACATCGCTGGCCGGCACGTTGGCAGCCTTGTATTCGTCAATCATTTTTTGTGCATAGTTTTCTTGTGTAAAGCCATCAAATGGCATAGTCACCGCCGCCGACTTCAATTCGGGCGTCATTTTTACCCGAAGCTGTTTGAACAGTGCAATGCTTTCCGCATGCGTCATCAGCGTGCCGCTGGTGGCGCCGCTGTACAAATCGGTGCGCCAGCTGGCCGTGCCCGCCATGTATTCGGCAACTGTTTTTGCTTTGGTGTTGGCAGCGTCCATCTTGCCGCGCAGGGTTTTAAATTCAGCCAACGTGATGTCACTGGTGCGGCATTCAGCCGATGCCGGTGTGTCGGTCGCGGGGTCATGCGGCGTAAACCCTTTGGTGCACTTGGCTGCAAGCGGTGTAGCCAAAATATTGGTGGTGGTGTGCAAATCGTTTTGCGCATGGCGGCACACCAAGGCTTTGTCTTTGGTGAAGGTAACGTCGCATTCCACCACACCCGCGCCCATGCGGGCGGCTGCCTCGTACGACTGGCGGGTGTGCTCGGGGAACAGCAGCGCCGCACCGCGGTGACCAATTGAAAAGCTAGTTTTGGTGAATGGCCCGTTGCCGCAGCTTAGGAGTTTGTCTTTTAACGGGCTGGCCAACATGTCGGCGACCAGAAAGTACGGGCGCTCACCGACCTGCACCGCAGCCGGCGTCGGCGCGTTTTGCGCGATGGTTGTGGCAGCGCTGGCCAGACCAACCAAGCCCACTGCCATCCTTAAAGCGAAGCGGCTTGGCAGGCCAGCCAGGCGTTCTACAAGTGAATGATTCACGGGGTGTCCTTTGTATTGAATAGTGACATTTTGTGTCGTTGAGCAGGCCAACTTACGCGGTCAAGCGACTGTAGTTATGCATCATGACAGCCCAGTGACGTTTAAAAATCCAGGTGGCAGCAGCTGACGTGTCTGAGGTGTAAACCATTGCAAAGACTTGCAAAATCGCTCGCCAGCAGCAGCGAGATACGTTGAAATACGTTTTGACCTAAAAACGCGACTCTGTCATCAGGAACGTTGTATGTCTTCAAAATCAGCCAGCGCATCAAACCGGCAATTACGGAAAGCCAAAAAACCTGCACGGGCAGTGCTGCCGTTTTACTTTTACGTAGCGGGCGTTTTGGCCGCAATTGCCGCTGCTGCGGTTTTAGTAACTGCAGAGGTATACGGAAAAATGCCCGCTGCCTTGGCCGTTATTGATGTGGCGGTGCCGGTAGCTGCCTTTCAGTGAGCGCGGCGGCAAGCGCAATAGGGCTGCCAACGCATCGTGCAACCTGAATCAACCTAATTGGTTCAGTCCACCACCCAAGTCATACCGGCCGCACGCAGCCGACCAAGCAACACATCGCCCAGCCCCGCAGCTGGCGTTAATACCCCGCCATACGTCGGGCCGCCGGGCAACTCAGCTTGCTCAAGCGCCAGGCACAACGCCGCCTCACACACCATTTTGGTCGTGGCGCGGTTGCCCGGGTCGCCGCGGTCTGCTACGCGCCCACGCAGCACGTCGCCATCTGCACTGGTGGCAATCAGCTCGCAGCGAAATGACCCGCCGTCCATCCGCGCTTCAGACGGCCCAGAGCCCGGCTTGGGTGCCAGCGCAGCCGCTAGTTTGCGTACCGAATTCACTTTAAGAGCCAATTGCGAAACCGCCATGCCGGTGCTAATGGTTGCCGCTGCTGCCCCCGCCACCAAGCCGCTGCCGACCCGCAAGTATTCCTGGTAATGAAACTCAGGCGGGTAGCCTGCTGCGTCGCCCAACATCGCCGCACTTCGCCTGACCACGCGGGTGTTGATCACGCTCATGAAAAACGGCATCAGCCAGGCCTTCAAGCGCGCGTCATGGTGGGGCGCGACGGGGTCTGCATTGGCCGTAAGCGTCGCAGGCGGGGTGTCGCGGTTTTTGGGTTTGCCCGGGTTAAGCAAAAACAACTCTGCCACGGCGTTAGCGTTTTCGCTGCCGATGATGTTGAACATAGATGCCAGCGTGCCGCCGTTTACCCCGCCAGTCAAACTGAACGCGGCCTTCACGCTACTGCACGGCTTGCTAAAGCGTTGCTGCATGGCCTGCACCATCATCCATGTGCCCAAGTCTGAAGGCACCGAGTCAAACCCGCAAAACGGAATGATTCGGGTACCGCTTTTTAAAGCGGCTTCGTGGTGCTGGGCGATCATGTTGGCCGCCCACGGCGTTTCGCCGGTGATGTCAACATAATGGGTGCCATGCCGAACGCAAGCCGCCACCAGCTCGCTGCCGTAAAGAGAAAACGGGCCGGCGGTAGACAACACCACGCGGCAACTTTTGGCCAGTGCGTTCAGGGCTTTCACATCATCTGCCGCTGCAACGACAACGCCGGCATTTTGCGCGCCCGGGCAGGCCTGCCTGACTTGCTGCAGCTTGACCGCATTGCGCCCAGCCAGCGCCCAGCGCAAGTTGCTGGCAACCACCGCTGGAGACTGCGCAAAATAAGCAACCGTTTGGCGGCCAACAAAACCAGTAGCGCCGTACAGCACGACGTCAAAGGGGCGGTCAGATTTTTTTGAATTTACAGAAGGCATCAATAGAGGTTACCTTAACCACCTGGCCCTCGTGTGCCGCGTGTTGGCGGGCTAAGCCGCGACGTAAAATGAAAGATCAACAGCTATTATATTTATAGCTGCTCGCGCCCATATTACCTGAATAAAATCCCAAAAACACTTGAAATATTCGGTTTCTGTACGCGCCCTGTGTGAATTCACGGCCAAGCATGGCGACTTGGACTTGCGTTTTACGCCTTCACCATCGGCCGTAGAAGGCATGGCGGGCCACGCCGTGGTGGTGTCGCGGCGCGATGCCCAGTACCAGTCTGAAGTCACCCTGCAAGGTGACTACAAAACCTTGGCTGTGCGGGGCCGCGCTGACGGCTATGACCCCGCCGCGAATCAGCTTGAAGAAATTAAAACCTTTCGTGGCGACCTGCACGCCATGGCCGACAACAAGCGTGCGCTGCACTGGGCGCAGGTAAAAATTTACGGCTGGTTGTTGTGCAGGGAAAAAGGGCTTGACGACATCAACCTGGCACTGGTGTACTTTGACATAGCCACCGCCGATGAATCGCCGCTGGTAGAACACTTCACTGCGGCAGCATTAAAAGAATATTTTCAGGCGCAGTGCGAATTGTTTTTAGCCTGGGCTGAGCGTGAGCTGGCGCACCGCACCGCCAGAGACGCCGCGCTTAACGCGCTGGCCTTTCCGCATGACAGCTTTCGCCCCGGGCAGCGCGAGCTGGCTGAAGCGGTGTACAAAACCGCCAGTAACGGGAAATGCCTGATGGCACAAGCTACTACCGGCATTGGCAAAACCATTGGCACCGTGTTCCCGCTGCTCAAAGCCATGCCTAAGCAGCGGCTAGACAAGCTGTTTTTTTTAGCCGCCAAAACCCCGGGCCGAAAACTCGCACTCGATGCGCTGGAGCTGGTTGAAAAAAGCGCCGCCAGCCCCGCGCTGCGGGTAGTTGAAATGGTGGCCCGAGACAAGTCGTGCGAGCACCTTGATAAAGCTTGTCACGGCGACTCGTGCCCGCTGGCCAAGGGTTTTTATGACCGCTTGCCGCAAGCCCGCTACGCTGCAGTAGAGGCTGCCCGATCAGGCGCGCTAGACAAAGCCGCCACACGCGATGTGGCTCTGGCCCACAGAATTTGTCCGTATTACCTGGCCCAAGAAATGGTGACCTGGGCCGATGTGGTGGTCGGCGACTACAACTATTACTTTGACACCAGCGCCCTGCTGCACGCCATGACGGTTAACCAGCAGTGGCGGGTAAGCGTGCTGGTTGACGAGGCTCACAACATGATTGAGCGCGCCCGCAGCATGTATTCAGCCGCGCTAAGCCAAAGCCATTTGCAGGCGGTGCATGCGGCGGCGCCCAAGGCGGTGCGCGCTGCGCTAGACAAGCTCAACCGGGCATTTGCTGATGTGCACAAAATGCAGGTGGTGGGCTACCTGGTAATTGAAGAGCTGCCTGTTGACTTTTTAAAAGCGCTGCAGCAAGCCATCACCACCATCACTGATTTTCTGGTCGCCAACCCAACGCGGGTAGACAGCGACCTGCAGAATTTTTACTTCACTGCGCTGCATTTTTCACGCATGGCCGACAGCTTTGGCGCGCATTCGATGTTTGACGTGACGCTGCACAGCCAAGCTGCCGCGCCCAACGCGCTGCTGCAAGGCGGGCCAGGTTGTGCCAGCTTGAGTATTCGCAACATCGTGCCCGCGCCTTTTTTAAATCCACGCTTTACGGCGGCGCATTCGGTCACGCTGTTTTCAGCCACGCTCAGCCCGCCGTCGTTTTACCAAGACACGCTTGGGTTGCCCACCACAACCGCGTGGATTGACGTTGCCTCGCCGTTTTCGCATGAGCAGCTGTATGTAGCCGCCGTGCGCAACGTATCGACTCGCTACAGCGACCGTGACCAGTCGATGGCGTTAATCGTCGAGCTGATGGCGCGGCAGTATGAAAAAGCACCCGGCAACTACCTGGCCTTTACCAGCAGCTACGACTACCTGCAAAAACTACTTAGCCACTTCAACCAGCGCCACCCGCACACCAACACCTGGGCGCAAACCCGGCAAATGGATGAAGCTAGCCGCGAGCAGTTTTTGCGCCGCTTTACTTTTGAGTCGCGCGGCATTGGCTTTGCTGTGCTGGGCGGCGCATTTGCCGAGGGAATTGACTTGCCCGGTAGTCGGCTGATTGGCGCGTTTATCGCCACGCTGGGCCTGCCCCAAGTCAACGCCGTTAATGAAGAAATCAAAACCCGAATGGCGACGTACTTTGAGCCAGACACCGCGGACAACAACGATACAAATGAAGAAAAAGAAGAAAAAGAAGAAAAAGACAAAGCCTACAACTACACCTATCTGTACCCCGGCTTGCAAAAAGTAGTGCAAGCTGCTGGCCGCGTGATACGCACCCAGCAAGACACCGGCGTGATTTACCTCATGGACGACCGCTTCACCCGACCCGATGTGCAAGCGTTGCTACCTGCCTGGTGGCGGGTCGAGCACATGTCTCAAACACTGCGGCCATGACCAGCCCTGCAAGCATCACGGCATGACCATCCAACCTGCCTTTTCACTTCGCCTGCGGGCCGTGCTTGTGCTGACCGCCTGTGCTGCGCACTGCGCGCCCGCAAGCTACGCCCAAAATGCTGCGCCGCACCCGGTGTTGGGCACCTGGAACTGGACAGCGTTTAGCGGCAAGTGCCCCGAGACTTTGCAGTACCGGGCAGACGGGGTGTTGTCCACAACCAGTGGCGACGCCGTAACAGCCTGGCGCTACCGGCTAGACGCTGCTCCTGATGCACGGGGTTTTTACAAGGTGGTCGAAACCTTGACCCGAACGAACGGCCAAAAAGACTGCCATGGCGATGTGGTGGACGATGACGATATTGCAGCTTTAGAGGCCACCCGCTTCGTGCAGCTTAGCCCCGCCAAAGACCGCATGGTGGTCTGCAAAACTGCTTCGCTGGCAACTTGCTACGGCCCGTTAAAACGGGAGCTGCCCAGCTAGCCAAGCGCTACTTTGCTACCATTTCACTGTTTATAAATCGTTTCATTATTTTTAAAGGTTTTCATATGCGTCCAACTCTTTCAACTGTACTGACCGCCGTGTTTTCAGTGCTTGTAGCCACCACTGCAGCCGCACAAACCGACGCCGCGCTAACGGCCGCTGGCAAAGAGCCGGGCGCACAAGTCACCAAAAGCGGCCTGGTTTATGTGGCCACCAAAGAAGGCACGGGCGCCAGCCCCAAAGCCACTGACAAAGTAAAAGTGCACTACAAAGGCACGTTCCCAGATGGCAAAGAATTTGACAGCTCGTACAAGCGCAACGAGCCGACCGAGTTCCCGTTAAACGGCGTGATTCCTTGCTGGACCGAAGGCGTGCAGTTGATGAAAACCGGCGGCAAAGCCAAGCTGACCTGCCCATCAGGTATTGCTTACGGCGCACGCGGAGCAGGCGGCGTGATACCGCCAAACGCCACGCTGGTGTTTGAAATTGAATTGCTGGCTATTAACGGAAAGTGATAAAAAAGTGATGAAAAAAGGCTTTTTTTGAGCAAAAAAAAGGCCTGTAGCCCAATAAATACGGGCGCTAGCAGCTACTTATTTAATAGCGCATCTGGTGCTGCTTGCGGGCCCCACCCACCGCCCAGTGATTGAATCAGCGCCACTGCGGTGGTTTGGCGGTCGGCGGTTGCCTGCACCACCGCGCGCCGGGCACTGAGCGCGGTGGTTTGCGCGCTGATAACTTCCAGATAGCTGGCGCGGCCAGCGGTGTAACGATTTAACGCTTGCTGCTCAACCTGATCTGCTGCGCCAGAGGCCTGCACGCGAAGCGCCTGCTGCGCCAGCAATATCCGGCTGGCACTGAGCTGGTCTTCAACGTTTTGAAACGCAGCCAACACAACCTGGCGGTAGCGCGCTACCGCTTGCGCATGGGCAGCGGTTGCACCATCGACTCGCGCATCTAATGCGCCACCCTTAAACAAAATTTGAGCGGCAGACAAGCCTATTGACCAAAGAGCCGCTGGTGCATTAAACAGGTCGGCCACGCGGCTCGCACCCGTACCTACCGAGGCGTTCAAACTCAAACTGGGATAGTAAGCTGCTTTGGCCACGCCAATTTGCTCGTTGGCGTTGGCCACGCGGCGCTCGGCAGCGGCAATGTCTGGCCGGCGCTGCAGCAGCGTAGACGGCACACCAACGGGCACGTCTGGCACGGTGGGTTTAAACGCTTGCAAGGGCGCCAAAGTGAAGTTGCCGGGCGCTTGACCCACCAGCACCGCAATGGCGTGCTCCAGCTGCGCGCGGGTACGCTGTAGGCCCACCTCATCTGCCTGCGCGTTGGCCAACTGGGTTTGCGCTTGCAGCACATCGGTCTTGGCAACGATGCCAGCGTTGTAGCGATTTTGCGTGATGTCGAGCGCGCGCCTGTAACTGGCGATGGTGCTGGTGAGCAGCGCTTTTTGCGCATCTTGCTGGCGCAGCGACAAATAATTGACCGCCAACTCACCTTGCGATGACAGCCGCGCGGTGGCCAAGTC
>JANMWH010000400.1:0-12987 GCA_031393945.1 Polaromonas sp.
ACTTGCCATCGACCGCCAACCGCGGCGTGACCTGCACATCCAGCGTGGCGCCATCGCGCCGCACTGTCCAGGTTTGAGAAGCGGGGCCTGCGGTTTGGGCGCTTTGGGCGCTTTGGGCAGCTGGGTTTCGAATCGCTTGGCGCAGTTGCTGGCCATCCACAATCGGCGTGCTTCCAAGCCGCAGCACCACGTCGCCCGCGCGCAGCCCGGCCTTGTCTGCCGGGCCACCGGCTAGCAAGTTACCTAGCACCGGCTGCGTCCACGGCCCGAGTATGCCGATGCGCCTGAAAAGTTGCGCATCTACTTCGCTGACATCAAAATTCTTGAAGTTCAAAACGACTTCTTTGGTCGGCACGTCGGCTGTGTTCTCAGCAGTTCGTGCACGAACATTGCCGTCGCTTACCACCAGCCGCACGCTGCGCCCATTCAGCGCACCTTGCATCAGGCGCCAGCGCAAGTCCTCAAACGACCGCACTGGCTCCAGCGCCTCACCGTCAAAACCAGCGCGCTCCACCAGCTCTTGCCCGCGAATACCAGCGCGCTCAGCTAGCGAGCCGGCAATTGGGCTGGCCAACACTGCTTTAGGCTCTTGCAAGCCTGTCCAGTTAAGAGCGCTGTAAATCAGTATGGCCAGCAACAAGTTGGCTACGGGCCCAGCTGCCACCACAGCCGCCCTGGACCTTAACGGTTGGGTATTAAAAGCCAAATGCTTTTCGAGCGGGTCTACCGGGCCTTCGCGCTCGTCAAGCATTTTCACAAAGCCGCCCAACGGCAACATGCCGATAGAAAACTCAGTCGGCTTGCCCTTCAAGCGCCACGTGTAAAGCGGCTTGCCAAAGCCAATCGAGAACTTGAGCACCTTGATACCGCAAGCCACGGCCACGCGGTAGTGCCCGTATTCATGAATGGCAATCAGTGCGCCTAGCGCCACTAAAAAAGCAATCACAGTCAACATGTCAATGTCCCATCTTGTGCGCCAAACCCAGCGCAATGCTGCTCGCCATCGCACGCGCTTCAGCGTCTATGGCCAATAAATCATCGATACCGCAGACCTCAGACAGCACCAGGCGGTCTAAAGTTTCGCGGTTAACGGTGTGAATGTGATCAAACCTGATTTTTCGATCTAAAAACGCCGCCACAGCAATTTCGTTGGCTGCGTTCAGCACCGCCGTTGCGCCCACGGGCGCTGCCAGCACTTCCCAAGCCAGTTGCATGCACGGAAACCGGTCCGGGTCCATTGCTTCAAATGTCATGGCGCTAAGCGTTTTAAAGTCCAGCGGCTTTGCACCCGACGCAATTCTGCCCGGCCAGGCCAAGCCGTACGCAATGGGCACCCGCATGTCGGGCGTGCCCATTTGCGCCACCACTGATGCATCGAGGTACTGCACCATCGAATGCACCGTGCTTTGCGGATGAATCACCACCTCAATTTGCGCAGGAGTCACGCCAAACAGGTATTTGGCTTCAATGACTTCCAGCGCCTTGTTCATCATGGTGGCAGAGTCGACTGAAATTTTGCGGCCCATCACCCAGTTGGGGTGGGCGCAGGCTTCTTCAGGGGTTACGTCGCGCAGCGTCGCCAGGTCGCGGGTGCGAAAAGGACCACCCGACGCCGTGAGGATAATTTTTTCAATCCGCGATGACCAGGTAGCAGGGTCTTCTGGCAACGACTGAAAAATGGCCGAATGCTCGCTGTCAATCGGCAGCAATTGCGCACCACCCGAACGCACCGCCTGCATAAATACCTCGCCGCCGACCACCAGCGCTTCTTTGTTCGCCAGCAGCAAGCGCTTGCCCGCCTTGGCTGCAGCCATGCAAGCCCCCAAGCCAGCCGCACCCACAATGGCCGCCATGACAGCGTCAACATCGTCATGAGATGCTATGAATTCAAGAGCTGCTCGCGCCCGTATTACTTCAGTTTTAAGGCCTTCTTCTCTTAATTTAAGGCTTAAAACGTGGGCTTGGTCGTCGTTAGCCATCACGGCAAAGCGCGGCTTAAACTTGGCGCACTGCGCAAATAGCAAGTCGGTTTGCGTCGCCGCCGAAAGCGCAAACACTTCAAATTTGTCAGCATGCGCCGCAATCACGTCCAGCGTGTTGACCCCGACTGAACCAGTCGAGCCTAAAACCGTGATGCGTTGCCGGAAGGTTGTCATTGAACGATCGATTTACTGATTTTAAAATCTATATGCTGACCAGCATCATGGCCAGCGGCAGCGCGGGCAACAGCGCGTCGATGCGGTCAAGCACGCCGCCGTGGCCGGGCAGCAAGTTGCTGGAATCTTTTGCGCCAGCGGATCGCTTAACCAGCGATTCGACCAGGTCACCCACCACGCTCATGGCTACTAAAAACAAAACCGCCAGGCCTAAAAACAAAGCTCCGAGGCGCATTTGTAGTTGCGCGTACAGGCTACTTGCAGGCGCTGCCGCATCAGTTACGCCGCCCATACCCGACAGGGTTGGCCAGCTTGCCCAAACAAATGCCATCACGAGTACGCCCAGCATTGCGCCCCACACCCCTTCCCATGTTTTACCGGGGCTGATGCTGACTGCCAGCTTGCTTCGCGTGAAGCGCCCGCCAAATGTGCGCCCCGCAAAGTAAGCGCCGATGTCAGCCACCCAAACCAGCAGCAAAACAGACAATAAAAACTCAATGCCCCGCTCGCGCGCCTGGGCTAGCGCCAGCCAAGCCGCGCACAAAGCCAGTACACCGACCAAAAGGCGAATGAACTTTGGCACACGGCCCCAACCAGTTGGCCCGCGCGCCAGCAGCCAGCCGCCAACCAGCACCCACGCCGCACCCACCGCGATCCACAGGCCGCGCGTTTGCATGCCAGAAAACCCTGAATACCAGGCTGTAGCGCATATAAATAGGGCGCAAGCAGCTATTAAAATAGAAGCAGACTGGCTACAGCCATTGAGTTTTCCCCACTCCCAAGCAGCCGCGCCAATCAACACCCAAGCGACCGCGTTAAACGCAACCGGCAACGGATAGAACAATCCAGGCAGCAAAATAGCCAACAACACGATAGCGGTGATGATGCGGGTTTTAAGCATCAGGCAGCTTTGCTGTGCGCGGCTTTGGCGGACGCCGCCTGGGCCGGTTCGTCGAGCTGAGCAGACGTCAACCCAAAACGCCGTTCGCGGGTTTTGAAGACGTCAATCGCCTCGTCGAGTGCTGCAGCATCAAAATCTGGCCACAGCTTTTTTGAAAAATGCAGCTCTGAATACGCCGCCTGCCAGAGCAGAAAATTACTGATGCGCAATTCACCGCCTGTTCGAATAAGCAAATCTGGGTCGGGTACGTGGGCCAGCGCCATGGCCCGGTCAAGTGACACTTCAGTGATTGCCTGGCCACTGGCCGCCAGCTTTTGAGCTGCTTGCGCAATGTCCCAGCGACCGCCGTAGTTAAAACACACGTTCAATATCAGGCGCTGGTTGACAGATGTGTCGAGTTCAGCTTTGGCCAAGCCCGCTTGCACCTTGGCTGATAACTGTTGGCGGTTGCCAATGAAGTGCATTCGCACGCCGTTGGTTTGCAGGCGCGGCACTTCGCGCGACAAAGCGATGGCCAGCAGCTCCATGAGGCCAGACACCTCAGACTCAGGCCGACGCCAATTTTCAGACGAAAAAGCAAACACCGTGAGCACGCCAATGCCGCGGTCAACGCAGGCCTGAACGCAGGCCTTCAAGGCGTCTACGCCCTGCCGATGCCCGGCAATGCGCGGTAAAAACCGTTTGGATGCCCAGCGGCCATTGCCGTCCATGACGATGGCGACGTGGTACGGAACAGCGCTAGAAATGGGCATTGACATTTTCGGCTTCGCTCTTTTCCGTTCAGCTACTTAACTGTTCAAGCGGTAGGCCACCAACAGCTGCGTTGCTGGGGACTGACTGGACTGCGGTGTTATCTGCAACTGAGTCAAAACAGGTGGTTGTGAATCAAGGCCTACACAGCCATGATGTCGGCCTCTTTGCCGGACACCAGCTTGTCTACATCCACAATGTAGCGGTCGGTAAACTTTTGCACTTCGTCTTGCGAACGGCGCTCGTCGTCCTCTGAGGCCAGTTTGTCTTTGACGAGTTTTTTCACATTGTCATTGGCGTCGCGGCGCAGGTTGCGAATCGACACCTTGGCGTGTTCGCCCTCAGACCGAACGATTTTGGTGAGTTCTTTGCGGCGCTCTTCGGTCATGGCGGGCATGGGTACGCGAATTAAGTCGCCTTGTGAAGCCGGGTTCAAACCCAGGTCTGAATCGCGAATGGCTTTTTCAATTTTCGCGCCCATGCCTTTTTCCCATGGCGACACGCTGATGGTGCGTGCATCTAGCAGCGCAACGTTGGCCACCTGGCTGATGGGCACCATTGAGCCGTAGTAGTCGACTTGCACGGTGTCGAGCAGGCCTGGGTTAGCGCGGCCGGTGCGGATTTTGGTCAAACTGCTTTTGAACGATTCCAGCGACTGCTGCATTTTTTGCTCTGCAGTCTGTTTGATCTCAGCGATGCTCATGAATAAATCTCCGAATGTCTGTACTGGCCCTGGCTTGGCCAGTCACCGTTTGATAGTTTAGAGGTTTGTTGACCCGACGATCAAGGCTTGCTTACACATGCACCAATGTGCCTTCGTCTTCGCCCATCACAACGCGCTTGAGTGCGCCTAGTTTAAAAATGCTAAATACCTTCAGCGGCAACTTCTGGTCGCGGCACAGCGCAAAGGCGGTCGCGTCCATCACTTCGAGGTTTTTGCCCATCGCCTCATCAAAGGTGATGCTGGTGTAGCGCGTGGCATTGGGGTCTTTTTTCGGGTCGGCCGAATACACGCCGTCTACTTTGGTGGCTTTGAGCACAATTTCAGCACCCATTTCAGCGCCTCGCAGTGCTGCGGCGGTGTCGGTTGTAAAAAACGGATTGCCCGTGCCCGCTGCAAAAATAACGACTTTGCCTTCTTCCAGATACTGAAGCGCTTTGGGCCTCACATACGGCTCCACCACTCGCTCAATAGCAATGGCCGACATGACACGGGCAGTCAGGCCGGCCTTGTCCATGGTGTCGCCCAGCGCCAGGGCATTCATGACTGTAGCCAGCATACCCATGTAGTCGGCGGTGGCGCGGTCCATACCGACCGAGCCACCCGCCACACCGCGAAAAATATTGCCGCCGCCAATAACGACGGCTACCTGCACGCCCATACGCGTGATTTCGGCGATTTCTTCGACCATGCGCACAATGGTGGCGCGGTTGATGCCGAAGGCGTCATCGCCCATTAAAGCCTCACCTGACAGTTTTAACAAGATTCGCTTGTAGGCTGGCATGAAAGGCTTTCTTTTAGGTTGAAATTAACATAAGTTTAAAGGCCCGACCAGGGCTCGATTTCGGTGGCTTACAGTGCGTGCGCCGTGCGAGCGCCACGCAGGCACATCGCACTTGGTCGCACTTAGCCCGCTCTAGCAGCTGCGATTTGAGCAGCCACTTCTGCTGCAAAGTCGTCGACCTTCTTTTCAATGCCCTCGCCCACCACGTAAAGGGTGAACGCTTTAACAGTAGTGGCTTTTTCCTTAAGCATTTGCTCAACCGTTTGTTTGTCGTTTTTAACAAACGACTGGTTAAACAAGCTGACCTCTTTGAGGTATTTTTGAACGCCGCCGTCGATACGCTTGGCAACAATTTCAGCTGACTGAACGGGCTTGCCAGCCGCAGTAGCCACGGCTGCGTCTTCTGCAGCTTTGGCGGCTGCGACTGAGCGCTCGCGCGCGACCAGCTCAGCGGGCACCTGATCGCTAGACAACGACACCGGCTTCATGGCGGCGACGTGCATGGCAACGTCTTTGGCAGCGGACTCGTCGCCTTCGAACTCAACTACCACGCCAATGCGCGTGCCATGTAGATAAGCCGCTGACTTGCCAGCAGCGAACCTTTTACAACGGCGCACCGACATGTTCTCGCCGATTTTGCCAATCAAGCCTTTGCGAACGTCTTCTACCGTCGGGCCAAAGCCGTCCAGGCTCATTGGCATGGCGCCAATGGCGGCCATATCTGCCGGGTTATGAAGCGCGATACCGCTGGCTACGCCGTTGGTAAAGGCCAAAAAGCTGTCGTTTTTAGTGACAAAGTCGGTTTCGCAGTTAATTTCAACTAACGCACTCACGCCGTCAGCACTGTGGTGAGCGACAACGCCCTCAGCGGTAACGCGGGACGATGCTTTGCCCGCCTTGTTGCCGAGCTTGACGCGCAGAATTTCTTCGGCTTTTTCAAAGTTGCCGTCGGCTTCGGTCAGGGCTTTTTTGCACTCCATCATGGGGGCATCGGTTTTGGCGCGCAACTCGGCGACCATGCTTGCTGTAATTGCCATTTTTGAGTCTCTTTAAGGTTTCAATTTGAACGGTTGTACGGATAGCTGAAGGGGAGGTCAAAGGCCGCAGTCAGCTGTATTTATTCTGTTTCACTTGTGAAAAAGGGGCTACCTGAGCCCCTTTTTCGCTAGTAGCGTCCTACGCCAAGGGGCCTACGCGGCGTTTTGCACTTCCACGAATTCGTCAGAGCTTTCGGGCTGAACCATTTTGACAACCTCTTGTGTCGCATTGGCACGGCCTTCAATGATGGCGTCAGCAATGCCGCGTGCGTACAGCGCCACGGCTTTAGATGAGTCATCGTTACCTGGAATCACGTAATCGATGCCGATAGGCGAGTGGTTCGAATCGACCACACCAATCAATGGAATACCAAGTTTTTTGGCTTCCAGAATCGCGATTTTGTGGAAACCCACGTCAATCACGAAAATAGCGTCTGGCAACGCGGCCATGTCTTGAATGCCGCCGATGTCTTTTTCGAGCTTTTCGATTTCACGCTTGAAGGTGAGTTGCTCTTTTTTGCTGATGGTATCGAGGCCAGCTTCTTGCTGGGCTTTCATTTCCTTCAGGCGCTTGATCGATGTTTTGACGGTTTTAAAGTTTGTCAACATGCCGCCCAACCAGCGCTGGTCAACAAACGGCACACCGGCGCGCTTGGCTTCCATGGCGACAGTTTCGCGGGCCTGGCGCTTGGTGCCGACCATCAAAATGGTGCCGCGGTTGGCGGACAACTGCTTGGCGAATTTCATCGCGTCGTTGTACATCGGCAACGACTTTTCCAGGTTAATGATGTGAATACGGTTGCGGTGGCCAAAAATGTACGGTGCCATTTTTGGGTCCCAGAAGCGGGTTTGGTGCCCAAAGTGGACGCCGGCTTCCAGCATTTCGCGCATGGTGGTTGACATGTAAATACTCCAAAAGGTTATGTCTAAAATCAGTGCTTATCGCCAGAAGAATTCCGCTGGCAACACCTTGGTGAACTGATTTGCGATTTGCTCTGCAGATTGGGCAACATGCCTGCCGCAAAGCCTGCTGAGTATAGCACGCCAAGAGGCAAGCTTGTCCAAATCTCTCCTGCCAGGCAACTTAACGCCACGCGGCTTGGCTTGCGTGGTGAGCGCCAAGACGGCGCGCTAAGGTCATGCGCTTTTTAGAGTCAATGACTTACCTCCGCGCCGCTTGACGGTTGTTAACATACCAGCAAGCTTAAGTATTATTTGCTCCGCGAAGTTTTTTTCGTCTGCTTTGACCGGGCTTAAACGGGCAAAGACGCTGCAACAATCAGCCAAAAATAGCCACGCAAATACTATATAAAAAATAGCTGCTCGCGCCCGAATTTATTGGGCTACAGCCCTATTTGATACCTAAAAAAGCTGAAAAAAGCATGCATTTGGCCATATTTCCCGTTTTTCACCGAAACCAAACCGCATGAAAGTTGCCGTTATTGGTGCGGGCATTATTGGCATCACCACGGCTTACGAGCTGGCTATTGATGGCCATGACGTCACGGTATTTGAACGCCGGGGCGCCGCCGCCGAAGAAGCCAGTTTTGCCAACGCCGGCGTCGTGGCACCGGGCTCGGTGACGCCTTGGGCAGCCCCGGGCATGCCGGGCAAGGTGCTGGGCAACCTGCTCAGCCGCCACTCGGCGGTCAAGCTCAGTTTGCCAATTTCAGGCGCTGACTTGGCGTGGATGTGGAAATGGTGGCGTGCCTGCAAACTAGAGATTTACCTTGCCAATCGCGCACGCTTGCAACGCCTGGCTTTTTACAGCCGGGAGCGTTTACACCAGATTACTGCCGACCTGCAGTTGGACTACGACCGCGCCGAAGGCTACACCGTGCTGCTGCGCACTGAAAAAGACAACCGACTGGTGCAGCCCGGTTTGCAGGTGCTGCGTGAGGCAGGCGTGACTTTCAGCGAAATCAATGCCGAAGGCGCTCGCAAGCTGGAGCCCGCCTTGAACCCTGACACTGAATTTTTCGGCGGTATTCACCTGCCGAACGATGAAGTGGCGAACTGCCGCCAGTTTGCCTTGCTGCTCAAGGATGTGGCGCGTGGTTTAGGCGTTAATTTTGAGTTTAATACGGCTGTAGCCCAATTAAATCTGGCGCAAGCAGCTAGTATTTTAATAGCGGGTGAAAGTACGCCCCGGCAGTTTGACCAAGTGGTGATGTGCGCCGGGCTGGCGTCTGCAGCGCTTTTAAAACCGCTGGGCTTGAAGATCCCGATGGCCGCGGTTTATGGCTACTCCATCAGCGCGCCGATTCGAGAGCCGTTAAACGCACCGCGCAGCGCTTTGATGGACGAGCACTACAAAGTCGCTATTTCGCGCTTGGGCAATCGGGTGCGGGTGGCGGGCGGCGCAGAGCTGGGCGGCTCGCTCAGCGCGCACAAAGCGTCGTCGATTCAAACACTTTACAAAGTTTTGCAAGACTGGTTTCCCGGCGCTGCCCAGCATGCCAATACGGGCGCCAGCGTGCAGGTGTGGAAGGGCGCACGCCCCATGCTGCCCGATGGCCCGCCCATCATCGGCACCAGTGGCCTACCCGGCGTGTGGCTTAACTTGGGGCACGGCTCGAGCGGCTGGGCATTGAGCTGCGGCAGCGCGCGGGCGCTTGCCGATTTGATGAGCGGCAAACCCCCAGAAATCGACATGGACGGCTTGAACACAGCCAGACTTAAACGGGGTGTGTAGGCCGACGCCTATGCCAAGCGAAATAAATACACAAAGTTTTGCAAGCGTTGTTACAACCGTCGTTTCTGCCAGTTAAAGTGGCAGCAGCCTGGCATGTTGCCTGGCACATTTGTGTAGATTGGAATCATCATGGGCATGTTCAGTTTTATTAAAGAAGCCGGGGAAAAGCTGTTTGGTCATGGCGAAGCAAAGGCAGCGCAAGTCGCCGTAGCCGCTGCACCCACCCCAGAGAACATCGCCGCCATGAGCAAAGCGGCAGGCGATGCCATAGCAACCTACATCGGCACGATGAACCTCGACGTAGAAGGTCTTGACATTGCTTTTGATGCGGCCAGCGGCGCTGTGACGGTAGCCGGCGTGGCACCCGACCAGGAAACCAAAGAAAAAGTGCTGCTGTGCTGCGGCAACGTGGCGTCGGTGTCGTCGGTCAATGACATGATGACGGTGTCCGCCGAAGAGCCGGAGTCACAGATGTACATCGTGGTGAGTGGCGACAACCTGTCCAAAATCAGCAAAGAGTTTTACGGCACGCCGAATAAATACCCGCAGATTTTCGAAGCCAACAAGCCCATGCTGACCCACCCTGACAAAATTTACCCAGGTCAGGTGTTGCGCATCCCCGCCGACGCCTAAATGTCGACGCAGGCTGTGATGCAAAAAATAACCACTGCACACAGCCAGAGCCTTTTTGATGTGGCCGCCACCCGCCGCATTGAACAAACAGCCACCAGTACCCTGCCCGCCCACACGCTGATGCAGCGCGCGGGCTTGGCAGTGGCCCGTTTAAGCCTGGCGCTTGCGCCCAACGCCCGATGCATCTGGGTAGCCTGCGGGCCGGGCAACAACGGCGGTGATGGGTTTGAAGCGGCCAGGCACCTGCACCAATGGGGCAAACGCGTGGTGGTGACTTGGACAGGTGCTGGCAAAAATGGTTTGCCACCAGACGCCCAAGCCGCACGCAAGCAAGCCTTGCAAGCAGGTGTAGCCGTAGCTGATGAACCTCCGCCAGAATTTGATTTTTGTATTGACGCGTTGCTGGGAATCGGGGGCGATCTTGACCCAGCGCGCAGCGGTACCGCGCTTATGCTGCGCTGGTTGCAAGCAATGACGACCAGCACTGCACCAACGCTTGCGGTGGACTTGCCCAGCGGACTGAACGCTGACACGGGCAAGTCGAGCGCTATTTATTCAGGAGCTGCTCGCGCCCGAATTCATTCGGTTAAACAAAGTTTTACTCTCTCATTATTGACGCTAAAGCCCGGATTATTCACTTTTGAGGGCCGCGACTGTGCAGGTGAGGTTTGGTTTGACGACTTGGGCGTTGACATACCCGCCACAGAGCTACCCAGCGCCATGCTGTTGGGCGCCGACGGCGTGGCACTGCCGAAACGTTTGTACAGCCTTCATGCGCTACATAAAGGCAGCTTTGGCGACGTGGGCGTAATTGGCGGGCAATCTTCTGCCAGCAGCCACATGGCAGGCGCCGTGCTGCTGGCGGCGCGGGCGGCGCTGCATGCGGGCGCAGGCCGGGTATTTGTGGCTTTGCTGGGCAATACGCCGTCAAGCGGCTTGACCGTCGATACCCACCAGCCCGAGTTAATGTTTCGCAGCCCCGAGGCGCTAGATTTGCTTACCCAAGTTATCGTCTGCGGCTGTGGCGGCGGCGAGGCGATTAAAGCAGTGCTGCCCAAAGTGCTCGCTGAAGCCCCCCGCGTGGTGCTGGACGCGGACGCGCTAAATGCTATTGCCCAAGACACACAACTTCAAATTTTGCTAACCGCGCGAGCTGCACGCGGCTTTGCCACGGTGCTCACGCCCCACCCGCTAGAGGCCGCGCGCCTGCTGCAAACCACGACCGCGCTCATTCAGGCTGACCGCCTGAAAGCCGCTGCACAGTTGGCAGAGCGGTATCAAGCAGTGGTAGTTTTAAAGGGGTCGGGCAGCGTGATAGCCGCACGCGGTGAAATCAGCCGCATTAATTCCAGCGGCAATGCGTTGCTGGCAACCGCTGGCACTGGCGACGTGCTGGCAGGTGCGCTAGGCGCTGTAATCGCGAACGGGCTGAGCGCATTTGAGGCTGCCTGCAGCGCGGTGTTCCAGCACGGTCTGGTTGCAGACAGTTGGGAGCAATTCCATCCCCAGGAAGCCTTAACGGCTTCCAAGCTCGCCGCTTTGATTTAAGCCAGCACCATCAGCCCAATTTGGAGCGCCACAATCAGCACAATCGCCGACAAATCAATGCCGCCCACCGACGGAATGATTCGCCTAAGCGGCGCCAGCAGCGGCTCAGTTAAACGCCCCAGCAAACTGTAGGCCGGTGAGCCGGGTTGCACCCAAGACAAAATCGCGAAGCCAATGACCAAAATCATCAGGCTTTGCAGAGCGACCCGCAGCAACAGTTTGAATGCCAGCGCAAACAAAGAAAGCAGCATCACGGGCTCAAGTGCGGCCAGCCCCAAGCCGCCCAAGACGATGGTGAACAACACCAGCCAGATCACCGCGTAGCTGACTGCAAAAATCAATGCTGTTAACAAGCTTGCCCAATCGATTTTTGACTGCGCAACAGCTTTGGGCAATGCCAGCCGCAGCGGCTTGACGCACCAATCTGTGACCGCCATCACAAATACACCGGGCTGCCCGCGCATGTTCACGCGCGTCCAGTTCATCCAGGCGCGCAGCAGCGCTGCGGCGGTCAGCACGAAAAAAATGCTCTCAAGCAAAAAAGAAAGAATACGAATCAACATGTTTTATTGCGCTTAAAAAGGCTGTAAACGGCTACCAACGGAGCTCACCGGCGCGGTTTCTTGCCCTGCTTGCGGCCGGTTTTGGAGCCTGTTTTTGAAGCGGCTTTAGCGGCCGCCTTTTTAACTGATGCTTTAAACGCCTGAATCGGCGAAGGCAACAAGCCGCCAGAGCCGCGCTCAGTACGGCTAGACGACGAGGAAGCCGCGCCACCTGACCCACGGGTGGGCCGGGTAGCAGCGCCGCCCGCACCTGCACGCCGGTTGCCTTTTCCGTCGCGCGCCACGCCGCGGTCTTTTGCTGGACCGTCCCCTGAATTGCTGCCCGCATGGCCGCCGGTTTTGTCTTTCATGGCCCGGTTGGTCAGCGCCAGAAGCGACTCACCCTCGTGAATCAATCTAAAGTCAATTTTGCGGCCGTCTAGGTCAACCCGACTGACCTGCACCCGCACCCGCGTGCCAATGGCGTAGCGAATGCCGGTGCGCTCGCCACGCAGCTCTTGCTTGGCTTCATCAAAACGGAAATACTCGCCGCCCAACTCGGTGATGTGCACCAAGCCTTCAACGTACATGGCATCGAGCGTAACGAAGATGCCAAAGCTGGTGGCGGCGGACACCACGCCGCCAAACTCCTCGCCCAAATGCTCGCGCATGTACTTGCATTTGAGCCAGGCTTCTACATCGCGGCTGGCTTCGTCAGCACGGCGCTCGTTGGCGCTGCAATGCAGGCCAGCGGCTTGCCAGGCAAGCTCGTCAACACTGGCTTTTTTCGGCTTTTGTTCTGGGTCCCTGACGCTTGCGTCAGTTCGTAATTTATCTCTCGAAGCTAAACGTTTGGAAAGTTTTGCTTCGGCTTCACCCGGCGTGGGCAAGCTGGGCAATTGGTACTTGGCCTTGTTCAGCACTGCTTTAATCACGCGGTGCACCAGCAAGTCTGGGTAGCGGCGAATCGGGCTGGTGAAGTGCGTGTAGGCCTCATACGCCAGGCCAAAGTGGCCACTGTTCATCGGCGTGTAAATCGCCTGCTGCATGGAGCGCAGCAGCATGGTGTGAATTTGCTGCGCGTCAGGCCGGTCTTTGGTGGCCTGGGCGATTTGCTGAAACTCGCCCGGCGTCGGGTCGTCGCTGATCGTCATGCCAATGCCCGCAGCCTTCAAGTAGTTGCGCAGCATGTCCTTTTTCTCGGGCGTGGGGCCTTCGTG
>JANMWH010000404.1:0-1539 GCA_031393945.1 Polaromonas sp.
GGCATGAGCGCGACGCATCGAGCCTTCAGTGCCTTCGCGGCCGAGTTGCTCTTCGGCCAGACCCGTGACAACGATTGGCAACTCGTGCGGTGGCAATGCATCGGTGTAATGCAACACGGACGTAACCGGCAGGTTCTCGCAGCCCACAGGGCCGTCAATCACCACTTGCAAACCCTTGATGGCGGTGAACACATACACCGCGCCCCAATAGCCACCTGCACGATCGTGATCTAAAACTAACATCAGATCATTTCCTCAGCTTTGCGCTTTTTAGCCATCTTGACGGCCAGTCTGCGTTGCTCGGCTTTAAATTCTGGGCGGTCTTGTGGAATGCCTTGCGCTGCTTCCCACACGCCGGTTGAATGTCCCGTGCCTGCAGAGCCAAAGAATTCTTTCATCTGCTCAAAGCGGGCTTTGTTGCCAATGGCTGCGTTGACCACGGTGGCCAACGAACCTGCGCCAGCTGGGCCCATCAAGGGGCGGGCTGAAATGAGGTTGGTGAAGTACAGCGAGGGAATCGTCAGCTCTTTGGCGGCCTGCACGATTGGCGTTGTGCCAATGGCCAAGTCAGGCTTGAACTCATGCACGGCGGCCAGGTCTTGCTCAAGCGATGCACGGAATTGCACCATCACGCCTTTGCCTTGCAGCCACTGCAAATCTGCTTCGTTCCACGCGGTGCGTGGGCAGGCGGTGCCGACGTAGCGCAGGTCAGCACCGCTTTCTATCAGCAGGCGACCCACCAGCAATTCAGAACCTTCGTAGCCGCTTAACGTAATGCGACCTTTGATCGGTGTTTTGCCCAGCACTGCTTTGATTGCAGGCAAGAACTTATTTTTTGCAGCGTCAATGTCTGCTTGCGCAATATTGGTCGCCTCGCCAATGGCTTGCAGCCATGCCTCTGTGCCGTCGTAGCCTACTGGCGCCGAACCAACAACCTTACGACCAGCGGCATCAAATTCGCGCACGCTGGCGGTGTAAAACGGATGAATCGCGGCAACAGCAGCGCAGTCAAGGGCGGCATACAACTCGCGCCACTCGCGGGTCGGCACGGTGGGGCCAGCAGCCAGGCCCATGGGCTCCAGCATCATGCCGATGATGACCGGGTCAGCGGGGAACATTTCACCCAATAAGGTGATAGTCGGCTTGTCAGATTTACCGTTACGCGGCGCTTGCACGGGGCCAGCGAGGGCTTCAGTGCGCGCGTACTTCAACATCGCGCCAGCTAAAACATCTTTGGCCTCAGCATGCGTTGGCACACCAAAGCCTGGCACGTCAATGCCGATGATGCGAACGCCGTTAATTTCTTTCGGCAAAATTTGCAGTGGCACACCGCTGGCGGTAGGCACACATAAATTGATGATGACAATCGCGTCGTACAAGGCAGGGTCGGCCTGCTGAAACACCGCTTCGCGGATGTCTTCAAACAGCTTGCCCGTGACCAGCGACTCTGAGTTGAATGGCACATAACCGACGCTGCGCTTGGCGCCGTAAAAATGCGAGGTGAACGTGAGGCCATAAACGCAGCATGCTGAGCCCGAC
>JANMWH010000413.1:0-3549 GCA_031393945.1 Polaromonas sp.
TTGGCTGCCGTCAGGTCTTTGCAGGCGGCTGTCACGCTGGCTGCGTCGTAGTTGGGCGCTTTGCCGCCGCGCAAAATCACGTGGCAGTCGGGGTTGCCGTTGGTCTGCACCACCGCGACCTGGCCGTTTTTATGCACTGACAAAAATTGGTGGCCCCGCGCTGCGGCTTGAATCGCGTCGGTGGCGATGCGGATGTTGCCGTCGGTGCCGTTTTTAAAACCGATAGGTGCCGACAGGCCCGAGGCGAGTTCGCGGTGCACTTGGCTTTCGGTGGTGCGCGCGCCAATTGCGCCCCAGGCAATCAAGTCGCCGATGTATTGCGGCGAAATCACATCTAAAAATTCGCTGCCCGCAGGCAAACCCAGGCGGTTGATGTCGATCAGCAACTGGCGGGCGATGCGCAAGCCTTCGTCAATGCGAAATGTTTCGTCCAGGTACGGGTCGTTGATCAAACCCTTCCAGCCCACCGTGGTGCGGGGCTTTTCAAAGTACACGCGCATGACGATCTCTAACGTGCCAGCGTACTTTTTGCGCTGCTCTACCAGGCGGCGGGCGTATTCAAGTGCAGCTGCGGGGTCGTGAATCGAACACGGGCCCATCACCACCAGCAGGCGGTCGTCAGTGCCGGCAATGATGTTGTGAATGTTTTTGCGGGTGTGGGTGATCAACGCTTCAACGGGGGTGCCTTGAATCGGGAAAAAGCGGATCAGATGCTCTGGCGGTGGTAACACGGTGATGTCCTTGATGCGTTCGTCGTCGGTTTGGCTGGTTTTGTCGACGGGCGCATACCAAGTGGGGGTGGCTGAGTTTGGCATCACGGATTTCCTCTTTATAAAACTTGAAATTCAAACTAAAAGAAACAAAAAAAAACCGCCGGGTGTCCGGCGGTTTTTGAAAGATTCGAGCGTTATTTGGGGTTACGCAAAATTCTCTCTGCCGCCTGAAGCGCTTGAGAACCAAAAGTAACCAAAATAAAACGATGCATTGTGCATGGCTGAAAATATAGCACAGGTTAGAAAGTGACCAATAAATCGTGCGGCTTCAGGCTGTGCCGCCGACGGTCAAACCATCAATCCGCAATGTCGGCTGGCCCACGCCCACCGGCACGCTTTGGCCTTCTTTGCCGCAGGTGCCGACGCCGCTGTCAAGCGCCATGTCGTTGGCAATCATGCTGACTTTTGTCAAGCATTGCGGACCGCTGCCGACAATCGTTGCGCCTTTGACCGGGTACAAAATTTTGCCGTTCTCAACCCAATACGCTTCGCTGGCTGAAAACACAAATTTGCCTGAAGTAATGTCGACCTGGCCACCTGCAAAGTTGGTGGCGTACAGCCCTTTTTTGATGCTGGCAACGATTTCTTTCGGGTCTTTGTCGCCACCCAGCATGTAGGTGTTGGTCATGCGCGGCATGGGCGTGTGGGCGTAGCTTTCGCGGCGGCCGTTGCCTGTGGGTTTGACATTCATCAGGCGCGCATTCAATGAGTCTTGAATGTAGCCCTTCAAAATGCCGTCTTCAATCAGCACATTGCGCTGGCTGGCGTTGCCCTCGTCGTCAACGTTGAGCGACCCGCGACGGTCCGCGATCGTGCCGTCATCCAGCACCGTTACGCCCTTGGCGGCCACGCGCTGGCCAATTTTGCCGGCGAAGGCGCTGGAGCCCTTGCGATTAAAGTCGCCTTCGAGCCCGTGGCCAATGGCTTCATGCAGCAAAATGCCGGGCCAGCCAGAGCCTAAAACCACCGTCATTTCGCCAGCCGGTGCGGGGCGTGCTTCAAGGTTGGTTAATGCAGCTTTTACTGCGTCGTCAACATACTGGCCGATTTGCGCATCATCGAAATACGCCAAGCCAAACCGGCCACCGCCGCCGCCTGAACCCATTTCACGCCTGACCACACCGCCCACTTTTTTCTCGGCAAAAACCGTTACCGACAAGCGCACCAGCGGGCGAACATCAGCGGCCAGTGTGCCGTCTGCGCGGGCGACCATCACCACGTCGTATTCGCTGGCCAAACCGGCCATCACTTGCACAATTCGGGGGTCTTTGGCTTTGGCCAGTTTTTCAACTTTTTCGAGCAGCTTGACTTTGGCTGTGCTGCCCAGCGTGGCAATCGGATCAAGGTCAGCGTACAACGAGCGGCTGTTGGCAATTTTGCGAGCAGGTGTTTTTACCTTGGCCGATTTGCCTGCACCTGAAATGCTGCGGACGGTGCGGGCCGCGTCGAGCAAAGACGCTTCAGAGATGTCGTCAGAATATGCAAATGCGGTTTTTTCGCCGCTGACGGCACGCACACCGACGCCTTGGTCAATGCTGAAGGAGCCAGTTTTAACAATGCCTTCTTCTAGGCTCCAGCCTTCGCTGCGGGTGTATTGAAAATACAAGTCGGCGTCGTCAGCACCTTGCGACGTGATCTCGGCCAGTGCCCGGCCCAAATGTGCTTCGGTCAGCCCAAACGGCGCCAGCAGCAAACTTTTGGCGATTTCAAGCCGGCCCGCGGTTGATTCGGCATTTGGCCGCGCTGTAGACGATTGGATGGACAGATTGAGAGCAGAGGCAGTAGAGCGGAGGGTAGTCATGCCTGTATTGTAAGCAGCCACCGGTTTTTGAATGCACTGCGCCGTGCTTGTCCTACGCAAGCCAACGACGAAGCCTTTATGCACGAATCTTAAAAATCCAATACAGTTCAACCTAGGGTTTTTACTTATTAGCTAGGCGATGCTGGCACTATTAATGAGATTGAACCTTTCAATTGGCACTCGATCAGAGGGAGTGCTAACATTTAGCGCTTACAGAAGGAGTTTTGCTGTGTCTTATGCTCTTGCCACCCCGAATTTAATGGCCAGCGGCTCAGTTGCCGCCGCCAACCCGTGGTCAATGTTGCCTCCGTTAGGGAACCTCGACGCGTATATTTCTGCGGTTAACCGCTTGCCCATGCTCACGTTAGAGCAGGAACAAGCGTTTGCCCGAGAACTGCGCGAAACCAATAATCTTGAGTCGGCAGAGAAGTTAGTGCTCTCTCACTTGCGTTTGGTGGTTTCAACCTCGCGGAAGTACTTGGGCTATGGCTTGCCGCACGGTGATTTGATTCAAGAAGGCAATATCGGCCTGATGAAAGCCGTGAAGCGGTTTGACCCCGACCAAGGCGTGCGCCTGGTCAGCTACGCGCTGCACTGGATCAAAGCTGAAATGCACGAGTACATTTTGAAGAACTGGCGCATGGTGAAGGTTGCCACGACCAAAGCGCAGCGCAAGCTGTTTTTTAACTTGCGCTCGATGAAGCAAGGCTTCAAAGACGACGCCAACGTCGCCACGCACCGCGATACGCTGACCAAAGACCAGATTGCGTCGATGGCCAAAACGCTGAACGTAAAGCCCGAGGAAGTCGTTGAGATGGAGCAGCGCATGTCGGGCGGCGACGTGCTGCTTGACCCGAGCCCCAGCGACGACGGCGAAGAAGCCTTTGGCCCGATCGCGTTTTTGGTAGATGCCAGCCAAGAGCCGACGGCCATGATGGAAGCCACCGCGCGGGACAACTTGGCCACCGACGGCAT
>JANMWH010000434.1:0-6776 GCA_031393945.1 Polaromonas sp.
TGGCAGTGCGGCCTGGCGATGCCTGCCTAGCGGCTGGCGAGCAGCCTCAAGACAAGCGCGTCACGCCCGGCAGCTCACACGCATAGATCGCATTGCGCAGCGCGGCAATCGCCTCATACCGCGTAAAACTGCGCCGCCACGCCAGCACCACGCGGCGGTTGGGAATGTGCCCGACAAAGGGCAGGTAAGTGATCAAAGGTGCGTCAATCGCTTTGTTTTTTGCCGCTTTTTTGCCGGCTGCAGGGGCCTTGGCGCTGACAGCCTGCGCCGCCAGCTCTGCGCTGGGTACACCCAGGCGCGGCACCAGCGTGATGCCCATACCCGCAGCCACCATGTGCTTGATAGTCTCTAGCGACGAGCCCTCAAAGCTTTTGCGAATGCCGTCGGCGTTGCTTGAAAAGCGCGCAAATTCGGGGCACACCTCCAGCACGTGGTCCCTGAAGCAATGGCCATTGCCCAGCAGCAGCATGGTTTCGCTTTTCATTTCTTCAGCGGTTACGCTGTCGCGTTGGGCCAGCGGGTGCGCGCTGGGCACCGCCGCCATAAAAGGCTCGTCGTACAGCGGGGCAATGGCCAGGTTGCTGTCGGGAAAAGGCTCAGCCAAAATCGCGCAGTCAATGTCGCCGTTGCGCAGCTCTTCAAGCAACTTCACGGTAAAGTTTTCTTGCAGAATAAGCGGCATTTGCGGTGTGGCGGCAATGATTTTTCGCACCAGCTCCGGCAGCAAATACGGGCCAATGGTGTAGATCACCCCCAAGCGCAAACTGCCCGCCAGCGGGTCTTTGCCGCGCTTGGCTATTTCTTTGATGTGGTCGGCCTGCTCCAGCACGCTTTGCGCTTGCCGAATAATTTCTTCACCCAGCGGCGTCACGGTAATTTCGTTGGCGTTGCGCTCAAAGAGTTTGACCTGCAATTCTTCTTCGAGTTTTTTAATCGCCACGCTGAGGGTGGGCTGCGACACATGGCAAGCGTCAGCGCCTTTGCCAAAGTGCTTTTCGCGCGCCACGGCCACAATGTATTTGAGTTCAGTCAGCGTCATGTGGCTATTGTGAGGCTTGCTGCCAGCTATGCGCTGTGGCTGGGCACTCCTATCAGCCGCCAAAGCAGAGCCCGGTGTTTGCAGCGCCCGGCCACAATCTTTTTGCGTTCTGCAGACAAGCTAGGATGCAAGTGCGCGCTGACAACGCAAAAACAGGTAAGTCAGGGTTGTTTTTAGAGTCAAATAGCCTTCTAGCCCAATCAAATAGGGCGCGTGCAGCTATTAAGTTAATAGTAAATGAAAGCCCGGCCGTTTCCTTGTTGCCACCCGCGTGATGCTGCGAAAAGCCCGCTTCACTTCACCTTCAACGTGACCTATCAATGACTTACACCTTCGTTTCCGCCACGATTTTGCTGCTGCTTATTACCGACCCGTTTGGCAACATTCCGATTTTTGCCAACGCGCTTAAAAACGTGCCGCCCAAGCGCCGGCCGCTGGTGATTTTGCGCGAGGTGCTGATTGCTTTTACGCTGCTGCTGGTGTTCATGTTCATCGGTGAAGGCTTTTTGCGCGTCATGAATCTGAGCGCGCTGGCGCTGCAAATTGCAGGCGGGGTGATTTTGTTTTTAATCGCCTTGCGCATGATCTTTCCGCCGCCGGTGGTTGAAGATCTGGCAGGCCTGCAAACCGAGCCGCTGATAGTGCCGCTGGCTATTCCTGCACTGGCTGGGCCATCGGCATTGGCCACCGTGTTGCTGCTGGTATCCCAAGCGCCTGAGCGCCGCTGGGAATGGATAGCCGCCCTCAGCGTGACCATGGCGGTGTGCGCCGTGGTGCTGGTGCTGGCCGAGCGCATTCAGCGCGTGCTGGGTGAGCGTTTTGTGGTGGCGGTGGAGCGGTTGATGGGCTTGATTTTGGTGGCTGTGGCGGTTGAGATGCTGCTGCGCGGCATCAAGGAGTTTGCGTTGCAGGTCAGGTAACAGCTCCAAAGGTTGAGGCTCTTCAGGAAACCTTTTTTAGCGCCGGGCATTGCCGCAGTGCGAGGATTTTTGCTGGCGTCTGACTCTACACTTCGGGCGCGCACGACGAGCAACATCTATTGCTTGTGGCCCGCCATTAAAAGCTAAAGACCGCATGCAACCGCTTCCCGACCGAACGCACGACAACTCAACCTCAAACAGCGCAAGCCACCAGCCTGCCGACACCAGCCTGGCCAGCACAACCAGCGAATTTCAACCCTACCAGCCGCCCCTGCGCGAGCGAAACCTTGAGCAAACAACCATTTGGGTGGTTGTACTTTTGGCGGCCGGCATTGGCTTTGCCGCGGTCACGGTGTGGATGTTTTTGCCCAGCATGCTGCCTAAATTGCCGCTGACTTTTCTGTAGCTCCGCAGTAGTTAGGCCAGCGCCGCCACCTTCTGCTCAATCGCGCCAAACACGCTTTGGCCGTCTTTGGCTTTAGCCTCAATGCGAATCGTGTCGCCAAACTTCATGAATTCGGTAATGGGTGCGCCGCCTTCAATGGTTTCAATGGCGCGCTTTTCTGCAATGCAGCTGTAGCCGTGCGTCCAGTCTTTGTTGCTCACGGTGCCTGAACCGATTACGCTGCCCGCGCGCACGTTGCGGGTTTTGCAGATGTGGGCAATTAGTTGGCCGAAATGAAACGTCATTTCTGGCCCGGCCTCGCACATGCCGACTTTGCGGCCATTCCAGGTGCTTTGCAGCGTCATGTGCAATCTGCCGCCTTGCCATGCATCGCCGAGTTCGTCCAGCGTAACCGCCACGGGGCTAAAAGCCGTGGCGGGTTTGCTCTGAAAAAAGCCGAAGCCTTTGGCCAGCTCGGCCGGGATCAAATTGCGCAGCGACACATCGTTGGCCAGCATCACCAGGCGAATGCCGTCCAGCGCTTGTTCGGGCGTTGCGCTCATGCGCACGTCGCCGGTAATCACGGCAATTTCTGCTTCAAAATCAATGCCGAACTCTTCACTGGCCACCACCACGTCATCACGCGGGCCAATAAAGTCGTCACTGCCGCCTTGGTACATCAGCGGGTCGGTGTAAAAAGTGTCGGGCACTTCTGATTTGCGCGCGGCGCGCACCAGCTCAACGTGGTTGATAAACGCCGAGCCGTCGGCCCATTGGTAGGCGCGCGGCAGCGGGGCCATGCACTGGGCAGGCTCAAATGGGAAAGCGTGGCGTGCCAGTGACGATTTTTCGCTGTTTAGCGATTCATACAGGTCCTGCAATTGCGGCGACAAGAAGTTCCAATCGTCCAGTACCTGCTGCAGTTTGTTGGCAATGCCAGTTGCATAATGGGCTGTAGACAAGTCGCGTGAGACCACAACCAGCTGGCCATCTCGTGAGCCGTCTTTGTAGGTGGCGAGTTTCATTAAAAATCCTTGGGGGCCCCGCTGGGCGTTACGATAAGTGAAATCGATTTACCTAAAAGTAATCTCACAAATAATTATAGGTTTGAACGCAGCGCGTTTTTAGCGCCGTTGCCTTGCCTTCCAACACGCCATGGCCCAGCCCCGAATCCGCCCCACGCAAGACGCAGCTGACGATGCCCAGCCCAGCGCTGCGCCGCGCGCTGGCATTCAGTCGGTGGAAGTGGGCTTTGGCCTGCTCGACGTGTTGGCCAACGCGGGCGCACCGCTTAATTTGCGAGATTTGGCGGCGCAAGCCAACATGAGCGCAGCCAAGGCGCACCGTTATCTGGTCAGTTTTCAGCGGCTGAAGTTGGTGGTGCAAGACGGCGCCAGCACGCGATACGACCTTGGCCCGGCGGCACTAAAGTTAGGGCTTGCTTCGCTGTCAAGGATTGACGCCGTTAAGTTAGCTCGCGCCCGCTTGCCGCTGCTGATGGGTGAAATTGGGCAAACGCTGGCCCTGGCCGTGTGGGGCAACCAGGGCCCGACCATCGTGCACTGGGAAGAATCGCCGCAGGTCATTACCGTCAGTTTGCGCTTGGGCGACGTGATGCCCTTGACGTCGTCGGCCACCGGCTTGTGCTTTGCAGCTTTCATGGCGACCCGCCAAAACGCAGCCAAAACGCGGCTGCAAAGTTTGCTGAAGGCCGAAATGGCCAGCACCCAAAAGCTGGGCCGGCAAGACTTGCCCACCAGCCTTTCGGCGGTCAATGCGCTGCTTGACGAAGCCAGGGCGCACGGCGCGGCAAGGGTGGTCAACACGCTGTTGCCTGGCGTGGGCGGTTTTTGCGCGCCGGTTTTTGACGCAGACGGCCACATGGTGCTGGGCATGGTGGCGCTGGGCTCGCTGGTGTCGTTTGACCCGGCTTTTGATGGCCAAGTGGCCACACCGCTCAAGGCCGCAGCCCGCCAGTTGTCTCGTGACTTGGGCTACGTGGCCGCATGACCAACTCGCCAGGTTTGCATACATCGCCAGGTTTGCGCGCATCGCCGGGCTGGCGGCCCTTGGCGTTGGTAGTAGCTGTGGTGGTGCTGGCCCATGCGCTGGTGCTGCAAGGCTCGCCCGCGCAGTTTGGCCATTTTGAAGGCGCCGCTGACCCGGACGAAGCGGGCGGTAAAACGTTTGCCACACGCCGTATTGAACCGCCGAGCAAGCCAGCCGAACCTGCTGCCGCGACCATTGCAACCCCAGCGCCGACAGCGGCGCCAACCCCCTCGCCAGCCGTAAAATCCAAGCCGAATAGGCCTGTAGCCCAACCAGTACAGGCGTCAGCAGCTCCTGAATCAATAGCACAGACGAGTACACCTGGCGTTATACCTGGTGCGCCTGCTGCCCCTATGGCGACGCCCACGGCAATTTTCACCCCCACCGCTGCGCTGGAGGTGCCGCCTGAAAATGCCGCTGCATTGGCCGCATCTGCATCCGCCGCGTCCGCCAGCCTGTCCCCCACTGCCCCACCCACCAGCGAGGTCAGCGCGGTCACGCTGCCGGGCTCCGCCCGCCTGCAGTACAGCGTGGTCGGCCTGGCCAAAAGCCTGAACTACCAAGCCAGTGCCGAACTGCTCTGGAAAGCCAGCGGCGACCGGTACGAAGCGGTGCTAAAGGTGAGCGCGTTTTTGGTCGGCTCCCGCAGCTTGAGCAGCGTGGGTCAAATCACCGCCACCGGGCTGGCCCCCACCCGGTTTTCAGACAAAGCCAGGCAAGAATTGGCCGCGCACTTTGAGCCAACCAAGGGCAAAATTGTCTTCAGCGCCAACACGCCTGACGCACCGTGGGTAGAAGGTGCGCAAGACCGGGTCAGCGTGTTTTTGCAACTGGCGGGCATTTTGGCGGCCAAGCCGCAAGATTACCCGGCTGGCGCCAGCATTTCGCTGTACACCGTAGGCCCGCGCGAGGCGGATACATGGACATTTGTAGTCGAGCAGACAGAAAACCTCGACTTGATGGGCGCGCCCATGGCCACGCTCAAACTGACCCGCAAGCCGCGCCGCGAGTTCGACCAAAAAGTAGAAGTGTGGCTCGCGCCTTCTTTGGGTTACCTGCCCGTGCGTACCCGCATTACCCAGCCCAGCGGCGACTTTGTTGACCAGCGGCTGAGCGAGATTAGCAAGACGCCATAACGGGGCAATGAAGTAACAGGCCAGCCGTGATGGTTAGCCCTGTAAACCTTGAACTTGGCACTAACGTTGCTATATACATGTCGGTATGACCCGGTCTATGACGTATTCTCGTGCTTAGAATGCAGCAAGGAAATTTTTAATGCAAATGCTTTATGACTCAGAATCTTTTGTGGTGGTGCAAATTCACGCCAACGCCCCGGAAGAATCTGCCCCCCAGCCCACCACGCCGCAATTGGCGCGCAACGGCTTTGAGATCGTTGACAAACGCTCTGGCAAAGAGGTTTACCTTGACGGCTCATGGGCAGAAATGTTCGCCCAGCGCCTGAGCGCCTGGCAGCTTAACGCGCCTACCCAACAAGAAATTGAAGACACGCTTGAAGGCTACAGCGGCCTGGCCAATACGCCGATTTCGCTACATTGATTCACATCCCCAACTGGGTCGCCCCGCCCGCACCGTGCGGCGGCCTCGGGGAAATACCCTGCGCTTGGTATCAAACTTGCGGCATAGTTCGTCTTTTAATTAATTCTCCAGCGCTATTTCGCGCAAAGGACTTTTCATGAAATTCAAACTTGCCTTGCTTGCCGCTGCTTTGGTTTTAAGCCAAACCGCCAGCGCCAAAACCTTCAAGTGGACCAGCGCCAGCGACATTCCTACGTTGGACATTCACTCGCAAAACAACGCCCTGGGCAACGGCGTGCACGCAGCGGTGTATGAGTCGCTGGTGTACTACAACAGCAAAACTTTCAAGATTGAGCCGGTGCTGGCCACCAGCTGGACGCTGGTCAACCCGACCCTTATGCGCATTGAGCTGCGCAAAGGTGTGAAATTCAGCGATGGCTCGGCTTTCACGGTAGATGACGCGGTTTTTTCAATCAACCGTTCAATGGCCAAAACGTCTAACTTCAATGTCTTTGCCCAAGGCATCGACAAAGCCACCAAAACTGGTGAAAGCACGCTGGAGATCTCCCTCAAAGCGCCCAACCCAGTGCTCATGAACCAGCTCACCGAGCTGCGCATGATGAGCAAAGCCTGGGCTGAGAAAAACAAATCGCTTGAGCCAAAAGACATCAAAACCAAAGACGAAAGCTTTGCGCACCGAAACGCCATGGGCACCGGCCCGTTCATGGTCGAAAGCTGGCAGCCTGACCAAAAGCTGGTGTTTAAACGCAACCCAAACTGGTGGGGCAAGTTAGAAGGCAACATCACCGAGATTGTTTACACACCAATTAAATCTGAAGCCACCCGT
>JANMWH010000455.1:0-9852 GCA_031393945.1 Polaromonas sp.
GAATTCGCAGCAGTTGTTCGCCGTCTTTTTGGGACTGGCCGGATGACTACTTTGATCGGTTCGAGTCAAATTCGCAGATGCAAAGACACCAGATTTAGTAAACCCGTGGTGCTGATTTTGACTAATTGTCGTCAGCATCACCCCAACGCGTTGACCGCCTCATCAGGGTCTTAAACACAGCGGGTGAATACTGTTCAATGGTGTCTATCAAAACCATAGCTTCGGTGGAATCTTGCGCTGCCAACGTTCGCATGTGCACATACAACGCTGTGTCGATTTGTTTAAGCCGCGTCGGGGGATTACCGAGGCCTGGAATTCGCGTAAGTATTTCTCTCACCGCAGTTAGCTGCGTAGGGGTGAGTTCTTTCCTCCCACGCAAAGCGTGAAATACGAACGCCGCTGAGCTGAACTCCCAAAACGCTGCTTCGCTGGGGGTGTTTGCACTTGATTCAGAGGCGATTGCGCACCAACCAACCTCCGAGCCATTTAGTGCAGCAAGAGCCCGTTGGTAGGGGGCTGCAATTTGAGCCATGGGCGCGCTTATTGCGCCAGCACACCCCGTCTTTATGGATGAGTTTATTTGTCCCCACGCACCGGAAGTAAATAGGCAGGAAAGACCGAAGGCTAGGTAAGCGACCCGCTGCAGCGCCGGTCTGCAGTTGCTAAAAGAAAACTCATTCATTTTGATAACACCAAATCATTTATGTGAAAGTCAATGAGCGCTGGAACGCTCGAAATATGAACAACAGAAAGCGCAAAGTGAATAGGAAAATGATTGTCCGACTGATCTTGCGGCTTCAAGTCGCTACTTATCTTCATCGGGATGCGTGCTTGATACGGCATAGACTTATTGGATTCGCATCAGGTTCATTCCACGACTGAATCTGGTGGGTAAGCCTTGACTGTCGTTGCTGGCGCCAGACTCACCATTGCTAGTCATGTATAGCCCACCTCGTGTCGGATGCAACAAAAGACGTTCTTCGTTCCCACTGTAGTTAATCGAATGGGTAGCGGTGAAAACCCCATTAACGACCACGCCAATCATCCCCACGTTATTAGGCAATGTTATTACCGCGCCACGAGTTCGCACTTGTCCAGCGACAGGCTGAACGAGAAGCAAGGTGCTCTGCACCGTCTGGCCGGTGTCCGGCAAAATCGTGGCGCGCTGTCCAAGATACTGGGCTGTGTGAGCAGGAAATTGGTAGCCCGCGTAAAGGCTGCCTGAGCAGTCAAGGCTCCAAAAAAAATTATTGACCCTTTGAACACTCAACAAGCCATCCGATACAAATAACAGCATGCGATAACTAATCGTCTGTTCAGTGCCTTGTACTTGAAGATTTCCGCAGGATGATTGATAAACACCGCTCAGGGGCCATTGCCCTGTGGAAGCAGGTTCGAAGGCCGGCGCTGGTGCTGCTGGTGCCGGAGCTGGTGCTGCTGCTGGTGCTTGCATCACTTCTGGTGCGGGTGCGGGTGCAGGTGCGGGCGCTCGTCGCATCGACTGTGCACTCGCCTGACCGACAGCGCTAAATGAGACGAGAGCGATGCAAACGACTGAGCGAAGCTGGTAAAAATAATTTTTCAAAATGATGCTTTACTGAATTCGAACGGACGGAAGTTTGAGAGTACAAGTTACTTCGTTGCGACTATCGGACTGGAAAAAATAGTTTGAAAGTCTTTGACAGTCATCGTCCAACTTTTTCCAGGCCACTCGCACGGATATTGCGTATCCGTGCGAAGCCCTTTTTGGACAAGCCAATCAGCAAGCGGTCTATCCCCAGCGACGGTGGCATAAACCATCAAGTCCATCGTTTTACAAGAATAAAAAATGACGTTCGCATCTTGTTGAATACGCTTCTGTGCCCAGACATTCAGCTTCCGCACGTTGTCGATAGTGGGAATATCGTCAACCAAAATGGTCGACAAAGTTAACATGTCAACTGGTTGCTGGATGTCAAAGCCATGCTTGATGTATAGGTCTAACAACTCAAATCTGTCATTGCGCTTTTGATTTAGTCCACCTACTAAATGTCCTGTGCTTTGTGGCAACTTTTTCCCCGAAGCGACGTACTTTTGAAAAAACGGGTAATCACCTTCCGACAGGTATTCGAGAGGACTTTTAAGGGCGGCTTCTATACCCCCCACTGATGCCTGGATGGAATCTATTTTGGGTGCCATGCCATCGAGCGTTGTCTGGATACGCCGCGTATCCTGCTGCAAGCCAAGCAACAGCATCTGCACATTACGAAGATTTGGCGCGCTGCTAGCGATTAACCCGCCGTCTTCCGCCCGTGCTTTTGAAGCATATCCAAGCACAAGCGCGATGACCGCAATCACTGCGATGACCTGCCACGCAGGTGAGCGCCAAACTGGGCCTGGGGGCAACCGCAGCCTACCCAGTAACCGCGCGGAAAAAGAGTCTCCCTTTAAGACTGCACGCTGGTGTAACAACTCCAACATCATGATGGTGAGCACCAGCCCGGCAAGCGCGTAACTAACCCACGCAAGGTAGGCAGCCTGTGGCGCAAGAAAGTCCAGTACCGCAGCAACGGTGATCGACATCAGGATCACTGCGTTAAACGGTATGACGTGTTCTTTTACAAAATCGTAAATACGCATGTCTGATGAATTCCTATGGGAAAATCGAAACGAGTTAACGGGTCGCCATCCAACCGTTATCGCCTTTTTGCATGTAAAACTTGCTGGTAACGGCTCCGCCGCCGACTGGTTGGCCTTTCTTGATGTCGCCAAACATAGTAACGACCACCATCTGTGCGTCCTGCGACAGTTCCTTCATATCTTTTTTGGCCGACATTGAGGTTTCAGCCTCTATCAGCCATCGACCGTCATCTTGTTTTGCTTTGTTTTTTACCTTGACTTCGCTGGTGAACACATCGCCCATCTTCAAGCCCAATGGGGTTAATTGCTGTTCAAACTGTGCATTTGCCTGATTTACGACCGTCTGTACGTCAGCGTCGGATGGCGCACTCGAGCAAGCCGTTAATGCAGTGGCCAACACCAAAATAGGCAAAAGATTTAAAAATTTCATAGGTTTCTCACAGTAAAAAATTATTGGTTTGCAGGCTGTTGTGTTGAATGCATACCCATCCAGGCGTTCAGGCGGTTCTCCCATTGCCGCATCAAGTCAGCACTTTCAAAATAGAGCTTGTACCGTGGGCTATCCAAGTCCCTGACTGACACGTCTACAACATGTACCACTTTCGAGACTTGCTTGTCTCCGGCCCCCGTAAAGGAAAGCACTTTGAACTCAACGTCGTTTTCCTTGCCTGTGTTTGACGTGATGGATAAAACTTCATTGCGATGGAAAAGCTTTGCGGGTACAGCAGCTGACGCCAGAATAATTCGGGGATCATCTTTACTGATAGCAACACCAGAAACCTGATTGCCGTCAGAAAAGAAATGCTGATATTCGGGCTTCAAGTCGTTTTGTGTGATGAGGTCCAACATGCCTTTTCGTGCGCTTTCTTGTTGAACGTGTTGTGCTTTAAACCGTGTGATAGCGCCATACACCACGAAGATTGCTACACACAAAATAGCCTTCGTTTTGAAGTCGGCGCTTCCAAAAATAAGAAACAACACAAATAGCGTAGTGGCTCCTATTTTGAACATAGTGGTTTTGGTCATTGCATTCCTTTTTTGGTCACGTGTTGCAGAGATGGCTGACGAAGTTCTCACGATCTGTTGCTTTGTGCAATGACGGCAACATGTCGTAACCGTGAGAACTATAGCTCAAGTTAGTCGCGTTACGACTATTCTTGATACGACTAAATCATTCGCGGCATGTCCGCCTCGCTCTATCACGTTGATTACAACCACCTCCGCAGATTGCTCCGAAAAGTTCGGGTTGCGGCAAAGATGACCCAGCTGCAAATGGCCGATGCACTTGAAGTGGGTCAATCGTACGTATCGAAGTTAGAACGTGGTGAAAACTTCGTGGACGTGCTCTTATACGCACGATGGTGTCAAGCCTGTGGTGTCAAGCCTGGGGCTGCACTGGATGAACTCCTTGATGCAACAGAGCGGAAGTTTTAACGCTAAACGCTCAATTGAACCGCCGTCCGCAATTTCCACCATGCACAGGAGAGACACCAAGGGGTACACTTCAGTGGCACACTTTTAATCGCCTTCGAGGTTTCAAACGTAGTGGAGCTTTGTAACGCCGCGATAACCTATTGAAAACAAACAGTTTTTTGGTAGGGGGACACTCTTAACTTGGTTCCCCCCAGCTCCACCATACGACCGTTTAAGGGCCGCTAACACCAACCAGTTAGCGGCCTTTTTTCTTTTGCGGGCTCATTTCAGGCCACCTTTGCGGCTGTCCAATGGCATGATGAACGAGTTGTCTTGCCATTGCGCATTGAAACCGCTGGAGGCCAAGCCCGCGTAGTCTGAGTCAGAAAGCATCGAAGGCGTGGGTGAAGAGGGCGATAGAGGCGCTGGGCCGCTGTCGCCTTGTCTGATTTGTCGGCTGCGCGTGATTGAGCTGCGCAGGCTGGAGCTGGCTGCCTGAATAGCCGCCGCCTGATAGTTGCCTTGCGGCATTGCAGACGCCAATTCGCCCAAGAACTTGAAGCGGATTTGGGCAACAGTTGGTTCGGTTCCCTGCTGCAAAACGAGGTAGGCAATGCCGCATTGCGCCAGCATGGAAGCTTTCATGCGCTGCGCCTTGCTAGGCCGTCCAGCGCGCGAGGGCAAATCTACGCAGCCCATGACGCGGCCGTCGGCCCGCACTACTGTAAACGTGCAATACAGGCTGCTGAGCAGCTCATACCAGCGAAGACCTTGCTCGGCTGAATTTGGAATGGAAAACCTGGTGACCGGCAGCTTCACCATCACGGAGTAGTCGACAAAGGCCAGCTCCAACCAGCGCCATATCTTTCGCTCTTCAGAATTGATGATGGCTCGAGGGCTAAGCGGCCACTGCTTGGGCGCCTTTCTTCGCAGGCGCGCTGCTCGCCTAGCTAACCAGGCAGCCACGAAAGCACCAGCGGCAAAAGCAGCAATCAACCCAACGGTTCCCAAAACTGGCCAGTAGGCGAGGTAAAAAGTTTGCATTTGTGAACTACGGTAACTTACGCGGCTCAGTGTACCAAGCCGGGAAAGCCGACCGAGTTCAGCGTGCAAGCTACCGGCCCGATTAGACGATGTTTTGCCAAACTTCCGGCGAAGCGACAATATCCAGATGAAAACAATGCAACTGCAAGATATTCTTTTTAGCCAGGGTTTCGGCACGCGGCGCGTGTGCGCGGGCCTGATACAGCAAGGTTTAGTGGCTGTAGCCCATGAAGTACAGGCGCAACCAGCTACAGAATTCATAGCAGATAGCTTGCAGTTCAGGGTGCAAGGCGTAAGTTGGCAGTATTACGAAAAAGCGTACCTGATGCTGCACAAGCCCGCAGGCTATGAATGCTCGCAAAAACCTAGCACCCACCCCAGCATTTACACGCTTTTGCCTTCGCCAATACGCCAGCGGGGTGGCGGCGCCGCAGCCGGGGTGCAGGCTGTTGGCCGACTGGACCAAGACACCACAGGCTTGCTGCTGCTGAGCGACGATGGCAAATTCATACACCGCATGAGCTCACCCAAACACCATGTTGCCAAGGTGTATGAAGTCACCGCCAAGCATGAGGTGACCCATGTGCAAATTCAAAAACTGTTGGCCGGCGTGGTGCTTGATGACGACCCCAAGCCCGTCAAAGCGGCTGCCTGCGTGCAAACTGGTGCGAACAAACTCAGTTTGACACTCACTGAAGGCAAGTACCACCAGGTCAAACGAATGCTCGCTGCGGTGGGAAATCGCGTCGAAGAGGCTGGTGGCTTGCATCGCTCACGAATCGGCGACTTGACCTTGCCAATTGACCTGCTGCCCGGCCAGTGGCGCTGGCTGAGCGCGCAGGATCTGCAGTCTATTTCAAATGCTGAAAAAAAGTGATTTGAATGCCAGTTTCAGGCATATTTTGATGCCTTTGATCAATAAAAACGGGCTCGAGCAGCTATGAAATACATAGCGAGCTGACGTTAAAAAAGCTCTCTGCAGCTATGCGCCGGGGGCTTTTTAAAGGTTAGATTCGTTTTTCTACTTTCGTTTTAACGCTGGGCGATTGGTTTGACGTCCCGCGCCACTGAACCCGTAAACAACTGGCGAGGGCGGCCAATTTTGTATTCAGGGTCGCCGATCATTTCGTTTAGCTGGGCAATCCAGCCAACCGTGCGGGCCAGTGCAAAAACAGCTGTAAACAGCGGCACGGGAATGCCAATCGCTTTTTGCACAATACCAGAGTAGAAATCGACGTTGGGGTACAACTTGCGGCTAACAAAGTAGTCGTCTTCCAGTGCAATTTTCTCAAGCGCCATGGCCAGCTTGAAGAGCGGGTCGTTTTGCAGACCCATTTCCATCAGCACTTCTTTGCAGGTTTCTTGCATCAGCTTGGCGCGTGGGTCGTAGTTTTTGTACACGCGGTGGCCGAACCCCATCAGTTTGACGCCGGAGTTTTTGTCTTTGACTTGTTTGATAAAGTCGCCGATTTTTTCAATGCCGCCGTTTTTTTGAATGTCGCCCAACATGTTCAGTGCGGCTTCATTCGCGCCGCCGTGAGCTGGGCCCCACAGGCAGGCGACACCGGCTGCAATGGCTGCAAACGGGTTGGTGCCTGACGAGCCGCAAAGGCGCACGGTCGAGGTCGATGCGTTTTGTTCGTGGTCTGCGTGCAGGATGAAGATGCGGTCAAGCGCGCGTTCAAGCACCGGGTTAACTTTATATTCTTCGCACGGCGTGGCGAACATCATGTGCAAAAAATTGCCTGCATAGCTCAGTGAATTTTTCGGGTACATGTAGGGCTGGCCCATGGTGTACTTGTAGGCCATGGCGACCAGGGTGGGCATTTTGGCAATCAACCGAATGGCTGAAATTTCACGATGCTCGGGGTTGGTGATATCTGTGCTGTCGTGATAAAACGCCGACAGTGCGCCAACCAGCCCGGTCATGATGGCCATCGGATGCGCATCGCGCCTGAAGCCGCGCAGAAAAAACTGCATCTGCTCGTTAACCATCGTGTGATTGGTCACCAGGCTGGTGAAGTCCTTTTTCTGCGTTGCGTTGGGCAGCTCGCCGTGCAGCAGCAAGTGGCAGGTCTCTAAATAGTCGCAGTTGGTGGCCAGTTGCTCAATGGGGTAGCCGCGGTACAGCAGCTCGCCCTTGTCGCCGTCAATATAGGTGATGGCCGATTGGCAGGCTGCAGTCGACAAAAAACCCGGGTCATACGTAAACATGCCGGTTTGAGCGTACAGCTTGCGAATGTCGACCACGTCTGGGCCCACGCTGCCGTGATAAATCGGCATTTCAATACTGGGACTGCCGTTACTGAACGACAGGGTTGCTTTGTTATCAGCGAGCTTCATGGAGTGCTTCTTTCGATTGAATGGGAATAGGCAGGAATGCGGATGCAGATTACTGAAGAGTCGAAGGCCGGAGCAAGTCTAAAACGCCGAGCGCTTCAAAAGTAGAGGCAGATGCCTGACATTGCGGGTCTTTAAGTTGATGGGGCTCTTTGCGGCGTAGCAACAGGTCGAGCAGATCGTTATCAGACAGCTCCATGAGGTCTGTCATGCCTTTGGCTTGCCCTACTGTCAATGACGACTCAAAGCGGTTGAAAAACTTCTCAATCAGCAAGTCATTTTCAAGCAGCCCGCGCCTGCTGCGCCAGCGCAGCTTGCTGAAGGCCCTTTCGTCTAAAAGTTCAGCGCTGGCAGTCATTTTCAGACGGACCGCAAAACCATCATCTCTTTGATTTTGCCAATGGCCTTGGTCGGGTTCAAGCCCTTGGGGCAAACATCAACGCAGTTCATGATGGTGTGGCAGCGGAACAAACGGTACGGATCTTCTAAATTGTCCAGCCGCTCGGCAGTGCCTTGGTCGCGACTGTCGGCGATGAATCGATACGCTTGCAGTAAGCCCGCAGGGCCCACAAACTTATCCGGGTTCCACCAAAAACTCGGGCATGCGGTGGAGCAGCTAGCGCACAAAATGCACTCATAAAGGCCGTTCAGCTCATCACGCTCTTCAGGGCTTTGCAGGCGTTCTTTTTCGGGCGGCACGTTGTCGTTGATCAAATACGGTTTGATTGAGTTGTATTGCTTGAAGAACTGCGTCATGTCGACGATCAGGTCGCGCACCACAGGCAGGCCGGGCAGCGGCTTGAGGGTAATGACGTCTGGAAGCGTACGCATGTTGGTAAGGCAAGCCAAGCCGTTTTTGCCGTTGATGTTCATGGCGTCAGAACCGCAAACGCCTTCGCGGCATGACCGCCTGAAGCTGATCGTTGGGTCTTGCGCTTTGAGCTTCATGATGGCGTCAAGCAGCATGCGCTCGCTGCCGTCCAGCTCGACTTCGATTTTTTGCATGTACGGCTTGGCATCCGTATCGGGGTCGTAGCGGTAGATATTGAAGGTGCGTTTTGCCATGGTGTTTACTCAGGTAAAAAAGTGAAGACGGTTTAGAACGTGCGGACTTTAAGTGGCAAGGACTCGGCTGTCAGCGGAATCATTTGCACAGGCTTGTACGTCAGTTGATTGCCTTTGCTGTGCCACAGCGTGTGCTTGTGCCAGTCGGTGTCGTTGCGGCCATTCGGGTTTGCAGGCGTGTCGCCGTAGTCGTTAACGGAATGCGCGCCACGGCTTTCATGGCGGGCCGCCGCTGACACCATCGTGGCTTCAGCCGACTCGATCAAGTTTTCAACTTCAAGCGCTTCAATGCGCGCGGTGTTGAAGATTTTTGACTTGTCTTTGAGGTTGATGTTTTTCACGCGCTCGCGCAGTGCGGCAATTTTGGCAACGCCTTCGTCCATGCTGGCCTGCGTGCGAAAAACGCCTGCGTGCAATTGCATGGTGCTGCGAATGTCATTGGCCACGTCTTGTGCATATTCCCCGTCAGTGGCGCTGTCTAGCCGTGCAATGCGGGCCAGGGTCGCGTCCGCCGCACCAGCAGGCAAGGCTTTGTGAACTGTCGTTTTGTTGTGCTCAACAATGTGGTTGCCCGCCGCGCGGCCAAACACCAGCAAGTCAAGCAGTGAGTTGGTGCCCAAGCGGTTGGCACCATGAACGCTGACGCAAGAGCATTCGCCCACCGCGTACAAGCCAGTCACCACTTCGCTCTTGTTATCAGCGTTTTGCGTGACAACCTGGCCGTGAATATTGGTCGGTATGCCGCCCATTTGGTAGTGGATGGTGGGCACCACCGGAATCGGCTCTTTGGTGATGTCGACGTTGGCAAAGTTGTGGCCAATCTCAAACACCGACGGCAGCCGCTTCATGATGGTGTCTGCGCCCAAGTGCGTCATGTCCAGGTTGATGTAGTCCTTGTTCGGGCCGCAGCCACGGCCTTCATTGATCTCTTGGTCCATGCAACGCGACACGTAGTCACGCGGGGCCAAGTCTTTGTACGCAGGCGCGTAACGCTCCATGAATCGCTCGCCATCGCTGTTGCGCAAAATAGCGCCTTCGCCGCGGCAGCCTTCGGTCAGCAGCACGCCTGCACCGGCCACGCCGGTGGGGTGAAACTGCCAAAACTCCATGTCTTCAAGCGGAATGCCTGCGCGCGCGGCCATGCCTAGGCCGTCGCCTGTGTTGATAAATGCGTTGGTTGACGCTGCAAAAATACGGCCCGCGCCGCCCGTGGCCAGCAGCGTGGTTTTAGCTTCAAAAATATGCACGTCGCCGGTTTCCATCTCGAGTGCGGTCACACCGACGACGTCGCCGGCGTCATCACGAATCAAGTCCATCGCCAGCCACTCAACGAAGAAATTGGTTTTTTCTTTCACGTTTTGCTGGTACAGC
>JANMWH010000075.1:0-9316 GCA_031393945.1 Polaromonas sp.
CACGTCGGTTTTGGTGTCTTCGAGCTTTTGCTGCGCTTCTTGCTGTTTGCGCAGTTCAAAGTCGTACAAGCGTGAGCGCAGGCGCTTCCACGCGACGTCGCGGTTGCCGTGCTGGCTGCGGCCGTCCTGGCACTGCACCACAATGCCGGTGGGCAGGTGCGTCAGGCGCACGGCTGAATCGGTCTTGTTGATGTGCTGGCCGCCGGCGCCGCTGGCTCGAAAGGTGTCTACCCGCACGTCTGAGGGATTGATGTCGATTTCAATCGAATCATCAATCTCGGGGTAGACAAATATCGACGCAAACGACGTATGCCTGCCGCCTGACGAGTCAAACGGCGACTTGCGCACCAGGCGATGTACGCCAGTTTCGGTTCGCAGCAGGCCAAAAGCGTATTCACCTTCAATCTTAATGGTGGCACCTTTGATGCCTGCGGTGTCGCCTGCGGTTTCGTCTTCAATCGTGGTTTTAAAACCCTTGCGCTCGGCGTACTTCAGGTACTGGCGCAGCAACATACTCGCCCAGTCGCAGGCTTCAGTGCCGCCTGCACCTGACTGCACATCTAAAAAGCAATTGAGCGGATCAGCCGGGTTGTTAAACATCCGGCGAAATTCCATCTTTTCGACTTCAACCGCTACTAGGGCCGCTTCGCCTTCAATTGACTGAATACCGGCATAGTCGCCTTCTTCTTTAGCCATGTCAAACAACTCAGTGTTGTCTGAAAGCTCGGACGTGAGGCGGTCTATAACGTGAACGACGTCTTCGAGTGACTTTTTCTCTTTGCCGAGTTCTTGCGCGCGTTTGGGCACGTCCCAAACTTTGGGGTCATCGAGTGCGGCGTTGACTTCGCTTAACTTGCGTTCTTTAGCAGGGTAGTCAAAGATACCCCCGAAGTTCGTTCACTCGGGTGCTCAGGTCTGCCAGTTGATTGCCAATAGCGTTGATGTGTTCTGCTTCCATGAGATAAATCCTGAATAAGTTGCGCGGCTGAGCGAAAGACCGGATTTTCTCATGGTCTGCCCCGAGGAGCAGCGAAAGCCTAACGTTTTGCGTAAGCAGTCATGATTTTCCACTTGCCATCGGTGATTTGCGACAGGCGCGACAAATCGTTACCCAAGCGCTTCGTGGCGCTAAAAGTCATGGCCGGGCTGCCAAACATGTCCGGCTCAATGGTCATTGTGTCCATCGCCTTGATGAAGGTGTCCGTCGAAAGATTGGTGCCTGCTTTTTGTGCAGCCTTTGCAAAAGCGTCAATTAGCGAATAACCATAAACCGAAAACACCGTTGGATCTTCATTGAACTTGGTCTTGTACTTGTTGGCCCAAAAGCGGATGGGCTGCGCGGCCTCATCGAGGTAAGGGTGCTGCACGGTGTGCGCAGCGTACAAACCGTTCATGGCTGCTCCGCCGAGCTTGTGAATCAAATCGGTGTAAGAAGCACTGGAACCGATAAACGTTGGGTTGAACCCTGTTTTGCGGCTTTCGCCGATTGTGCCGATAGTTTCCCGAATGATTGTGCCGAGCACCACCAAATCGCAGCCGGCAGCTTTCATTTTCGCAACTTGGCTTGAAAAGTCCGTCGCGCCGCGCTTGAAGCTGGTTTTTTCGACCAAAGTCATACCGGCCGTTTTGAGGCCTGCTTCTGCGCCGCGAAGCACTTCAAGACCGAAGTCATCGTCTTGGTAAATGGTGCAAACCTTCTTTGCGTTTTTTTCCTTGATCAGACCTGGAAGCAGCTCACGCATCTGGTCAAAGTAAGTCGCGGCAAAAGAATATTTCAGACGGTCAAGTGGCTCGTACATTTCGCGCGCTGCCGTGATCGGGAAAAAGTTGACCACGTTTTTTTCAAACTGCACCGGCATCGACGCCAAATTTTGCGCTGTGCCCAAATGGCCAGCCATGATGAAAATTTTGTCTTGATTAACAAGCTTTTGCGCAGCTAATACCGCCTTCTTGGGGTCATAGCCGTCATCTTCAACAATCAGTTTGAGCTTGCGGCCATTGATGCCGCCTTGCTCATTGACCTCGTCAACGCGCAGCTGCATGCCTAAGCGTGACTGCTTGCCAAAGCCCGCGAGCGGGCCAGACTGGTCAAGAATGGTGCCAATAATAATTTCGGTCTTGCTGATGCCTTGGCTCTGAGCAATGGATTGCGCTGAACACACTGCCAACACGCTGGCAAGCAGTGCTTGGGTAAGTTTAGAAAATTTCATGATTTGTCTCCTTGTAAAAACACAGTAAAAACTAGCGGTACATGGCCTCAATTTGCGTGGCGTATTTGGTTTGCACCAACTTGCGCTTCAGCTTCATGGTGGGGGTGAGTTCTTCGTCTTCGGCGGACAGTTGAACGTCCATCAGCCAAAACTTTTTAATTTGCTCAACGCGGGCAAACTTCTTGTTGACTCGGTCAATGTCGTCTTGAATCAGGTTCTGTACAGGCGCGCTGTGCGTCAAGCTGGTGTAGTTGCTGAAAGGCACATCGTTGTCTTGCGCAAACTTTTCAATGTTTTCCTGGTCAATCATGATGATGCAGGTGAGGTACGGTTTTTTATCGCCGATAACCACTGCGTCGGTGATGTAGGGTGAAAACTTGAGTTCGTTTTCAAGCTCGCTCGGCGTGATGTTTTTGCCGCCGGCCGTGATGATGATGTCCTTCATGCGGTCGGTAATTTTGAAGTAGCCGTCAGCATCTTGTGTGCCTACGTCGCCTGTGTGCAGCCAGCCATCAGCATCTATCGCCTCGGCTGTTTTGTCTGGCAAGTTCAGGTAGCCCATAAACACATTGGTGCCGCGCACCAAGATTTCACCGTTCTCGGGGTCGATGCGCATTTCGCAGCCGTAAGACGGCTTGCCAATGGTGCCCGGTTTCATCCGGTCGATAGGCTGGGCCGAGCCCATCGCGGTCGACTCAGTCATGCCGAAGCCCTCGAGCATGGGCAACCCGAGCGCGAGGTACCAGCGTATTAAATCGGGGGCGATAGGGGCAGCACCTGTTAGCAAGTATTTGGCCTTGTTGATACCGATCATTTTGCGGACATTGTCGACAACAAGAATTCGCGCAATAGCGAATTTGATCTTTAGCCAAAATGTTTCGCCTTGCTGAGCCAATACCCGGTCGGCGATTTCTTGGCCAACGCCGATGCTCCAGGCGTAAGCCATTTGCTGAATTTTCCCGGAGTCTTTTAGCGCGATCACAATTCCAGAGTAAAACTTTTCCCACACGCGCGGAACCGCAAAAAACACAGAGGGTTGAATTTCCCGAACGTTTTCAGGGATGGTGTCGGGATTTTCAACAAAGTTTAAAACTGCGCCGTTGTAGATGGACGAATATGCGCCCAACATACGCTCGGCAATGTGGCACAAGGGCAAAAAGCACATGCGCTGGTCGTTCTTGGTCAGGGGGAACACCACGGCCAGGTTGCGCAGCGAACTCACCAACCCATGGTGGCTGTGCATCGCCCCTTTTGGCTTGCCCGTGGTGCCTGATGTGTAAACCAAAATTGCCAGGTCTTTTTCGCCTCTAGAGGCGACGCGTTCTTCCAGCAGCCCGGGCGCAAAGTCAGTTGGTACGCTGCCGAGTTTGCGCAGCGCCTCAAAGCTCATCACCATCGGGTCAGAAAATTGCTGCAAGCCGGTCATGTCCATCACGATGATGTGACGCAGCTTGGGCAGGCCAGATCGCACTTCAAGTGCTTTATCAAGTTGCTCTTCGTCTTCTACAAACAAAATCGATGTGCTGGAGTCTTCGCACAGATAGGACACCTGCGACGCTGCGTCTGTGGGGTACACGCCGTTGGCAACGCCGCCCGCCGACAAAATAGCCAGATCAGCCAGCATCCACTCAACACGCGTGTTGGCCAAAATGCTGGCCGTGTCGCCCACGTTGAACCCAAGCGACGTCAAGCCAAGTGCCAGCTCGCGCACGGCCTGACCCGATTGCCGCCATGTCCAGCTGCGCCAAATACCCAGTTCCTTTTGCCTGAGCCAAACGTCATCTTGGCGTTTTTCTACGCCATTCCAGAACATCGCCGGTATGGTGTCGCCTTCTAAGATAACGCGAGTGTTCGGCTCGGTAGGGCGGGTAAGGGTCCAAAGATTTTGCATGTTGCTACTACCGCCAATTTTTCTTTTTCTTCCAGCGCCGTTCCCCGCGGACGCTGTCTTCTTTCAAGCCAAGGTAAAACTCTTTGATGTCGTCTTTTTCGCGCAGCCTGTCGCAGCTGTCTTCCATCACAATACGGCCGTTTTCCAGAACATAGCCATAGTCAGATGCATTCAATGCCATGTTTGCGTTTTGCTCGACCAGCAAGATGGTGGTGCCGCGCTCACGGTTGATACGCACCACAATCTCAAATATTTCTTTGGTGAGTTTGGGCGACAAGCCCAAGCTGGGTTCATCCAGCAAAATCAAGTCTGGCCGGGCCATCAGGGCGCGGGAGATTGACAGCATTTGCTGCTGCCCGCCCGACAGCAAACCGGCGTCTTGTGCGGCACGCTCTTTCAAAATCGGAAAGTAGCCAAACACTGTTTCCATGTCTGTTGCCACGCCATCGCGGTCAGACCGGGTGTAAGCGCCCATCAGCAAGTTGTCCCGCACCGACAGCAAGGGGAACACTTCACGACCTTCGGGCACATGCGACAAACCGCTTTTGACAATGACCCCAGGGTCAGCAGAGGTGATGTCGTGACCCTTAAATGCAATGCTGCCTTTGCGTGGGTCAATGATGCCGCTGATAGTCTTTAAAATGGTGCTTTTGCCAGCACCGTTGCTGCCCAAAACAGTCGCAATTTCACCCTTGCGCACTTGAAGGCTTACCCCGCGAATCGCTTTGATTGGGCCGTACGCGCTTTCAACGTTAAGCAGCTTAAGTATGGGCTCTGCCGCTCCGATGGTCGATGCTGCAATAACGCTCATGCTGCTACCCGCCGCAAGTTGCTGACGTCATCTACCGAGCCCAAATAGGCCTCAATCACGCCGGGGTGAGTTTGAACTTCGCGCGGCGTACCCAGCGCAAGCACTTCGCCCTGGCTCATGGCCAGCACGCGGTTTGACACCTTCGACACCAGCGACATGTCGTGCTCCACCATCAGCACGGTAATGCCGAGTTCCCGCTGAATGTCTTGAATCCAAAAGGCCATGTCGTCTGTTTCTTCAACATTCAGCCCCGACGAAGGCTCATCAAGCAGCAACAGCTTGGGCTCTGCACACAAGGCCCGCGCCAGCTCAACGACTTTGCGCACGCCGTAAGGCAGGCCAGCAACCATCGTGTCGCGGTAGTGCTGCAAGTCAAGCAGCTCAATGGTGTGTTCAACTTTTTCTCGGGCGGCAACTTCTGACGCGCGGGTGGTAGGCGTGAAAAACATCTCGCGCCACAAGCTGCTGAGCGATTCTTTTGCGCGCTGGGTGTGCTGGCCAACCAGCAGGTTGTGCAATACGCTGGCATGCTCGAACAGCTCAATGTTTTGGAAGGTTCGAGCTATGCCGAGCTTGGCTATTGCGTGGGCAGGTAAGCGCAAAAGATCTTGGCCTTCAAAGCTCAAGCTGCCAGATGTCGGTGTGTAAATTCGGCTAATCAGGTTAAAGACCGTGGTTTTGCCCGCGCCGTTTGGCCCGATCAGCGTAAACACCTCGCCCTGCTTGACATCAAAGCTGACTTTATTGACGGCCAATACACCGCCAAAGCGAATGCTGAGGTCTTTCACCTGCAGCATGAGAGGAGTTGGCAACGTCGTCATTTCAATCTGTCCGACTTTTGAAAGGTTTTTTGCCGCTTGAACATGCCCTTGCGATAAAACGGAAACAGCTGAATGTAGGCCCGCACTTTGAGCCACCGGCCGTACAAGCCATACGGTTCAAAAAGCACGAAGCCAATCAAAACCGCGCCATAAACCACGGCCTGAAGACCCGGCGCCTGCCCGATAGTGCCCGGCAGGTAGCCTTTGAAAAGCGAGATCAGTTGCGGCATCAGAATCAAAAACATAGCTCCCAAAAACGCGCCGTGTACCGAGCCAAGGCCGCCAATAACAATCATTAAAAGCAAATCAATCGACTGCAAAATATTGAACTGGTCGGGGGAAATGAATCGCAGTTTATGCGCGTACAGCGCGCCGCCAATACCAGCCAGTGCCGCCGACAGAGCAAACGACAGCGTTTTGTAGCGTGCCAAATTAATTCCCATGCTTTGCGCAGAAATTTCGGAGTCCCGAATGGCCACAAAGGCACGCCCCGTGGGTGAGCGCAACACGTTAAGTACCGCCAGCGTACACACCACCGCGATGATCAAACACAAGAAGTAAAAGCTGTCGCCAGTGTCGGCCTTGAACCAGTAAAAATCGGGCGCTTTCAGGTTTTTTCCGGCGTTGCCGCCGGTCACGCTTTCCCAGCGCGCAAATACTTCTTCAACAATAAAACCAAATGAAAGCGTGGCCATGCCGAGGTAAATGCCCTTTACTCGCAGCGCTGGCAGACCCACCACCACGCCAACCATTGCCGACAGTGCAGCTGAAAATGCCAGCGCAATCGGAAACGGCACGCCTGCACCCGTCAGCACGGCTTGGGTGTAGGCACCCACGCCAAGAAACGCGGCATGGCCGAGCGAGAAAAGACCCGTGAAGCCAGCCAGCAGCATCAAACCCAATCCCACAATCGCATAAATCAATACAAAAGTAAGCTGCGCCAGCCAGTACTCGGGAACCACCCACGGCGCGACAAGCAGGGCAACGATCAGCAGGCCATACCAAACCACATGCCCGCTGTGTTTTGCCAGATCAATGTCCTGGGCATAGTCGGTTTTAAAAATGAAACGCATGGGTTTTTAGATAGAGGGTGCGTGGCGTGATGGCTAAACTTTTTTGCGAAGCTGGCCGCCGAACAAGCCATTCGGTTTGACCATCAGCATGATCAGCACCACGATGTAGGCGGCAATGTCTTTGAATCCATCCGGCAAGTAAAAGCCCGACAGCGACTCAACAATACCAATCACCAGCCCGCCCACAATCGCGCCGGGCAAGCTGCCGAAGCCCCCCACTACGGCTGCGGGAAAAGCTTTCAGCCCGATAAACCCCATGTTGGCGTGCACGAATGTGATGGGCGCCAGCAGCAAGCCCGCTACGGCGGCCACAGCGGCGGCCAAACCCCACACCAGCCCATTAATGCGCTGCACAGGAATGCCCATGTAGTAGGCAGCAAGTTGATTTTGCGACGCCGCCTGCATGGCAACACCGAGCTTGCTGTACTTAAACAGCGCGAAAAGCAACCCGCACAGTAGCACTGTCACGGCGATGACTACCAGTTGTTCAGCGCTCAAAATCAAGCCGCCCAGCCCCAGCACCTTGTCTTTGTAGGGCACTGGCAAGGTATGGGTTTCAGTACCAATGTTTGGAATCATGGTGATCAGACCGCGCAGTACGTAGCCAATGCCGATGGTCAACATCACAATTGAAAAGGCGGGCTGGCCCAAAATAGGGCGAATGACGGCGCGCTCCAGCAGCACGCCAAACAGGGCCATGGCGGTGATGCTGGCCACGATGGCAATCCAGAACGGCTGGCCCAGAAAAGTCATGATGCCCAAGCCGCAAAATGCGCCCAACATCATGAGCTCGCCCTGCGCAAAGCTCACGGTTTCGGTAGCTTTATATATAAGCACAAAACCCAACGCTATCAGGCCGTAAATGCAGCCCTGTGCGACACCGCTGATGACCAATTGCAAAAATTGCACGTTAAAAATACCTTTGTTTTTTATGCTTTGTTTGACAGTTAAGTTTAGAAACAGTTCATTGAATGCCACACGGTGCAAACCCTCACCAGCAATGCCCAATCAAGCGCGTTGAATTTTTTTAAGCGTTGCAATAACGTCGTGGGTTATCGCAAAGCCAGCCCCGTGCGAATCAGCAAGCGTTTTTGCTCTGGCGGCAAACGCGCCTACACCTGTTGAGTAGATAAATTGCAGAGCTCCCCCGGTCCAGGCGGGAAATCCAATGCCGAAAATAGAACCAATGTTTGCATCGTGCACCGAAGACAACACGCCTTCGTGCAGGCAGCGTGCGGTTTCAATGGCTTGCCGGTAAAGAAATCGGTCTTTCAGTTCTTGCATGTCAAAACCAGCACTGGGTTTTTCAAATACCTTTTTCAAGCCTGTCCACAGCACTTTTTTGCCGCCGCTCGGGTAGTCGTAAAAGCCGCCCGACCCGCCTTTAAGCGCTGCTGCGCGGCCACCGCGGTGAAGTTCTTTGACCATACGTTCCACCAGTAGCTCACCGGCTGTTGCTGTGTATGTCTTACCTTCCGCTAATAAATCAGCGCGAGTTTGATCGAGTACGTGCACGCTCAGGGTCAACGAGGTTTCGTCAAGTACCGCCAAAGCGCCCACTGGCATGCCGATTTGCAGCGCGGCTTGTTCAATCACAGGCGCGGCTATGCCTTCGCTCAGCATGGCCGCACCCTCCATGACGAAAGTGCCAAAAGTCCGGCTGGTGTAAAAGCCGCGTGAATCATTGACCACAATCGGAATTTTGCCCAGGGCTTGCACGTAGTCGAACGCGCGCGCTACGGTTTCGTCATCGGTCTGCTTGCCCCGAATAATTTCAACCAGCTGCATTTTGTCGACGGGGCTGAAAAAATGAATGCCAATAAATTTTTCTGGCTTGGCACTGGCCAGCGCCAGGCCAGAGATGGGAAGCGTGGAGGTGTTGCTTGCAAAAACGCCGCCATCAGCAAGCTGCACCTGTGCTTCTTGCGTCACCGCCGCTTTCAAGTCGCGTTGCTCAAACACTGCTTCAATGATCAAATCGCAACCGCTTAAATCGCTGACTTGAGTGGTTGCCGTGATGCGGTCAAGCAAAGTTTTTTGCTCGGCCGGCGTCATGCGATTTTTGTCAACGCGTGCTTGGGTTAGCTTGGCGCTGTACGCTTTGCCCGCGTCGGCTGCTGGCTGGCTGACATCCTTTAGCACCGTGGTGATTGCGCGACTTGCTTGCACGTAGGCAATGCCGGCGCCCATCATGCCTGCACCAAGAATGCCCACTTTTTGTGGCTTGTAGCGCGGTACGCCCTGCGGGCGGCTTTGCCCGCTTTTAACTGCATTCATGTTGAAGAAGAACGTGTTGATCATGTTCTTGGCGACCGGCCCCACCATTACTTTGGCAAGGTATCGGCTTTCAATGCGCAAAGCAGTATCAAAGTCAACCTGCGCGCCTTCCACCATGGCGCAAAGTGCAGCCTCTGGGGCGGGGTACAGGCCACGGGTTTTTTGCTTCAGCATGGCTGGCGCAACGCTGAGTGCTGCAGCAATTTTGGGGTTGCTGGGTGTGCCGCCCGGCA
>JANMWH010000477.1:0-4333 GCA_031393945.1 Polaromonas sp.
ACTTTGCCCGCAATCTCGCCTTTGGCACCAGACATTTTGAGCTGGTCAAAATAGGCAAAGCTCTCGCGCAGCGTGATGCGGCTGATGTCAAAAATGGCGCGCTTGGTTACCGTGCCGTCGGCTTCTGGCGAGCCGACCAAATACACATGCCGCGCCTCAACGCGCAGGCGCGTGCCGTGGCAGTCGGGGCAGGGCTGTACGCTGCGGTAGCGGCCCAGCTCGTCGCGCACCACACTGGAATCTGTCTCAAGGTAGCGGCGCTCAAAGTTGGTGATGACGCCTTCAAACGGGTGCTTTTTGTTGACTTTTTTGCCCTGCAGATATTGGCCCCCCCGAGCTTCGCTTCCCCCCGAGGGGGGCGGTTCCGCCTTGGGGCGGCCCGGCGGCTCTGACCGACCCGAATCCATGACGTAGGAGAACTTGATTTCCTCATCGCCCGAGCCGTACAGCACCACCTGTTGCACATTGGCGGGTAAGTTTTCAAACGCGGTTTCAATGTCAAAGGCGTAGTGCTTGGCCAGGCTTTCCAGCATCGAAAAATAGTAGCCATTGCGTCTGTCCCAGCCCTTCACAGCGCCGCTGGCCAGGCTAAGCGATGGGAACGCCACGATGCGCGCCGGGTCAAAAAACTCTTTGTGCCCCAGGCCATCGCAACTGGGGCACGCACCCACCGGGGAGTTGAATGAAAACAGGCGCGGTTCCATTTCAGCCAGCGAATAGCTGCACACCGGGCAAGAGAACTTGGCGCTGAACAAATGCTCTTTTCCCGTGTCCATTTCCAGCGCCAGCGCCTTGCTGTCGGCCAGGCGCAGCGCGGCTTCAAAGCTTTCGGCCAGGCGTTGCTGCATATCGGCTTTGACTTTGATGCGGTCAATCACCACATCAATGTTGTGCTTTTCGGTTTTCTTGAGTTTGGGCAATTCGTCAAACTCATACGTCGCGCCATCAACGCGAAAGCGCACGTAGCCTTGCGACTGCATCTCGGCAAACAGCTCAACAAATTCGCCTTTTTTCTCACGCGCAACGGGGGCGAGGATCATCAGCTTGGCGTCTTCAGGCAGGGCCAATACCGTATCCACCATTTCACTCACGCTTTGCGCTTGCAGCGGCAAGTCATGTTCCGGGCAAAACGGCGTGCCAGCGCGTGCAAACAGCAGGCGCAAATAGTCGTGAATTTCTGTCACGGTGCCAACGGTCGAGCGCGGGTTGTGCGAGGTGGCTTTTTGCTCAATCGAAATCGCGGGCGACAGGCCTTCAATCATGTCGACATCGGGCTTGTCCATCAGCTGCAAAAACTGCCGTGCATAGGTGCTCAAGCTTTCCACATAGCGGCGCTGGCCTTCGGCGTACAGCGTGTCAAACGCGAGTGATGATTTGCCGGAGCCGCTCAAACCCGTGATCACCACCAGCTGGTTACGCGGAATATCGAGGTCGATGTTTTTCAGGTTGTGCGTGCGCGCACCGCGAATGCTGATCCGCTGCTGTGCCAGCGCGGTAGCCAAGTATTTGCTGTCGTTGGGAGAGTTCAAGGTGGCGATAGTTTTAGGGCAACCTTTAATCATAGACCCAAGCCGCCTTTTCGGCAGGGCTGGGGTCAGGCGGGTAAACTGGGCGAAACCTCGGAGAACACACCATGGCATCGATCAATAAAGTCATCATCGTCGGCAACCTGGGCAAAGACCCCGAGATGCGCAGCTTTCCTAACGGCGACCAGATCGCCAACGTGTCGATTGCCACTACCGATCGCTGGAAAGACAAAACCAGCGGCGAAATGAAAGAAGCCACCGAGTGGCACCGCATCAACTTCAATGGCCGCCTGGCTGAAATCGTCGGCCAGTACCTGAAAAAGGGCTCGCAGGTCTACGTGGAAGGCAGCCTGCGAACCCGCAAATGGACTGACAAGGACGGCGTTGAAAAATTCACCACCGAAATTCGAGCTGACCAGATGCAAATGCTGGGTAGCCGCCAAGGCATGGGCGGTGGCTCGCCCGATGGTGATGATGGCGGCAGCAGCAACTACAGCGCCCCGCGCGCGGCCCCGGCTGCTCGACCTGCAGCGGCCAAACCCGCGGCCGCCAAGGCCGCCAGTGGGTTTGACGATATGGATGACGACATTCCGTTTTAAAGCCTTGAAAGCGAGGCAAGCTTGGCTTGCCTCGCTTAGAGCCTTAAAAAACCCGCTGCTGGCGGGTTTTTTGTTGCCTGTTGATGGCGATGGAGCAAATAAACACTATAAATTTAGTAGCTGCTCGCGCCCGTATTAATTGGGCTAGAGCACAATTGAGACCTTAAAACTGCCTCGAAACACTATTGGGGCGTGTTTTGTACGTTGCTGCTGTCAATCACGCCGCCGCCCAGGCACACCTCGCCGTCGTAGAGCACCGCTGATTGGCCCGGCGTCACGGCCCACTGGGCGCTAGAAAAGTGCAGATCGCAGGTGCCAAGTGTGGCGCTTTGCAGGGCGCACTCCGCATCCGCTTGGCGGTAGCGGGTTTTGGCCGCCAGCTCGCCCAGCGCGGGCGCGGTGCCAGCCACCCAGCTGCAGTCTAGCGCGCTGACCTCGGTTGACTGCAGCCAAGGATGGTCGTGGCCTTGCACCACCCACAGCGTGTTGGTCGCCATGTCTTTGCGGGCAACAAACCAAGGCGTGTGCTCGCCCGCGCCCCGCTGACCTTGGGCTTGCAAGGCTTTTAACTCGGCGCCCTTGGCTTTCACGCCGCCAATCCCTAAACCTTGGCGCTGGCCGAGCGTGTAAAAGCTCAAACCCACATGCTCACCGAGCAAGCGGCCTTTGTCGCTTTTAATCGAGCCCGGTGCTTTGGCGATGTAGCGGTTTAGAAAGTCTCTGAACGGCCGCTCGCCAATGAAGCAAATGCCGGTGGAGTCTTTCTTTTTGGCGTTCGGCAGGCCGATTTCGTCAGCGATACGGCGCACGTCGGTTTTTTTCAGCTCGCCCACCGGAAACAACGTTTTTGACAACTGCGCCTGGTTGAGGCGGTGCAAAAAATAGCTTTGGTCTTTGGCCGGGTCCAGGCCTTTTAGCAGTTCATGTAGCTGCGTGGCTTCGTTCAGCCGAACGCGGGCGTAGTGCCCGGTTGCGATTTTTTCTGCGCCCAGGCGCATGGCGTGGTCTAAAAACGCTTTGAACTTGATTTCGGCGTTGCACAAAATATCCGGGTTGGGCGTGCGGCCGGCTTCGTATTCACGCAAAAACTCGGCGAAGACGCGGTCTTTGTAGTCAGCCGCAAAGTTGACGTGTTCAATTTCAATGCCCAGCACATCGGCTACGGCGGCGGCGTCGATGAAGTCAACGTTTGATGAGCAGAACTCGTCTGAGTCATCGCCCTCCCAGTTTTTCATGAAGATGCCGATGACTTCGTGGCCTTGCTGTTTGAGCAAATAGGCGGTGACGGCGGAGTCTACGCCGCCGCTTAGGCCGACTACTATGCGTTGTTTTGCTTGAGGCATGGGTTGATTATCGGGTTTATTGGTTTTTACTGCTTTTGGCTAATTAATTCGGGCGCGGATAGCTCTTTTATTTATAGCAGATTGCCTTCATTGGGAGTGCCGGGGGTAGCCCGGCTGCTACTCACTTTTCTTTGCTTCGCCAAAGAAAAGTAAGCAAAAGAAAGGCGACCCGCAGCCTGGGCCGCTTCGCGGTTCCTTGCAAAAGCTAAAGGAGCCGGAAAATTTAGAAACTTGTCCGCTTCGCGGCCTTCGGACATCTAAATTTTTTAATCCGTCTCCTTCAGCTTTTGCAAGCCCAGCCAGGACGGGTTGGGGAATTGATTCGGGGTCGGGTTCGGATTCGGGGAGCCCTCACCCCTGCCCTCTCCCAAAGGGAGAGGGAGTAAAGCCGGGATCCAGAATTAGCACGATGTTCCTTCTTATCCCCTCTCCCTTTGAGAGAGGGTTAGGGTGAGGGCTCCCCGTTCCCGCATCCGAATGCTCCCCAGCCCTTCTGTATGCGCTGAGGAGCGCAGGATTAGACGGATAAAAATTTTAGATGTTCGACGACAGCGAAGCTGGCTAGTTTCTAAAATTTCCGGCTAATCCGAGCACCGCAAGGTATCCGCAGCGAAGCGAAGGATCGCAGACAGTAGGGTCGCCTTTTCTTTTGCTTACTTTGCTTTTGGCGAAGCAAAAGAAAAGTGAGTAGCAGCCGGGCTACCTCCGGCAAACCACGTGAAGGCGAAAACGCTACAAAATTAAGAGCTGCTAGCGCCCGTATACAGCAAGCCAGAGCCAAATTTAACCAGAAAAAACAGAACTATCAGTAGTAACCTAATCCAAAGGAAACCGCTGCCCACGCAAATAATCCTCCATACAAGTC
>JANMWH010000139.1:0-1773 GCA_031393945.1 Polaromonas sp.
AATTGCGACACTCAGCGCCACCAGCTTTGTAGCGGTAGCCGCCATCATTGCGGGCGCGGTGGTCGCCTTGAAGTATCAGGTTTGGCGCATGGAGCGCAGCAACTAGTGCTTCAGGCGCACGACCTAGAGCGGCGCTTCGGCGGCTTGGTGCGCCTTTATGGCGCCGAAGGAGCGCAAAAAATTCGCGCTGCTCACGTGGTGGTGGTCGGCATTGGCGGAGTTGGCTCTTGGGCGGCTGAAGCACTGGCACGCAGTGGTGTGGCACGCTTGACGCTGATTGATTTGGACCACATAGCCGAGTCCAACATCAACCGGCAAATTCACGCATTGGACAACACGCTGGGCCAGGCAAAAGTAGCCGCCATGAAGGAGCGCATCGCGCTTATCAACCCCGACTGCGACGTGCGCGGCATTGAAGAATTTGTTGACGCGGACAACTGGCCCGATGTGGCGCAGCTGGAGTCGGGCGCTGGCTCAGCCCTATCGGTGCTGGACGCTTGCGACCAGGTTAAAGCCAAAACAGCGATGGCCGCTTGGGCAATACAGAACAAAACCAACTTTATTACCGTGGGTGCGGCAGGCGGCAAGCGCCACGCGCATCGGGTAGAAATTGACGACTTGTCCCTCACCACACATGACCCACTGCTGGCGCAACTGCGCTACCGCCTGCGCAAATCGCATGGCGCTGCACGCAAGGGAAAAATGGGCGTCAACTGTGTGTTCAGCAAGGAGTCGGTGGCGCAGCCCATCGCCAGCGCAAACCCGGACGAAAGCGAAGCGCAAACGGACAACAATTTGAACTGCCACGGCTACGGCTCAGTGGTCAGCGTGACCGCCACATTCGGTATTTGCGCCGCGGGCTGGCTACTGGACAAAATTGCGCAATGAGCTTTGCCAAGAGCCCTAAAAGCAAGCTATAATTTGAGGCTTGTCTGATTTAAAAAGCAGGCAATCCGGGACTGGAAAATCACTTGGTAAAAATCAATCGATATCATCAGCTCACGGGACCTTAGCTCAGTTGGTAGAGCAGCGGACTTTTAATCCGTTTGTCGTGGGTTCGACCCCCGCAGGTCCCACCAAAATTTGAATTGCGCCTGATGTTTGCATCAGGCGCTTTTTTTTGGCCTGATTGTGCCCGAACCAGCTAGGGTCAGGCCAAACCGGGTCAATTCAACCCGAATACCCAAGCAACGGCACATCCAGCTGCGCTTGCTGGGCTACCCGAATACAGTCTTTCATGTGCTCTTCACCCAAGTAGCGGATGGCGGCGTAGCCGACCGTAGCGGCAACAATTTGGCCCGCAAACGGCACGTATTTGGCGAGCTGCTTGGTGCTTAGCCGCATGCCAATTTTGGTCGCAGCAGCAATGACCAAGTCACGGCTGATGAGCTTGCCAATCAAGACTGAGCCGACCATGGTCACGGCCTTTTGCACTTGCTCGCGTTTTTTGGGATTCAGGCCGTCGAGCTGCTGGGGCGTCAAGCCGAATTCTTTGTTGATCTCAGGAATCAGCTTGGACAGCATGGCGGCATCTACCGCCCAGTCCAAACCCGGTACGGGCACCGCGCTGACTGCGCCAGCCAGCAAGGCGCGTTTGTGGAGCAGCTTGCGGCTGCGTTTGACCGCCGCTTGCATTGCCGCGTCATCGGCTGCCATGTTTAACGCTGTGGGCATGGGAAAGTCTCCTGTCGGTGAACTCTACACCGCTGCGGTTTCAATCTGTTCAGTCAGCTCTAGCCAGCGCTCTTCCAATGTGGTTATTTCCGCATCAAT
>JANMWH010000193.1:0-1550 GCA_031393945.1 Polaromonas sp.
TATGGGCAAACTGGCCCGTACCGCGACCGCCCCGGCTTTGGCGTGGTGGCCGAAGCCATGGGTGGCCTGCGCCACTTGACGGCTGAGCCCAGCCGTGTGCCCGTGCGCGTAGGCGTGAGTATTGGCGACACGCTGGCCGCGCTGCATGGCGTGATTGGCATTTTGCTGGCGCTGCACCACCGAAACGCCCACGTTAGCCTGGACGCACCCCACGGCCGCGGCCAAATCATTGACGTGGCGCTGTACGAAGCGGTGTTTAACTGCATGGAAAGCCTGCTGCCTGAATACGATGCCTTCGGTGCAGTGCGCCAGGCTGGCGGCAGCGCCCTGCCCGGCATTGCGCCGAGCAATGCCTATTTGTGCAGCGATGGGGGCTATGCGCTGGTTGCTGGAAATGGCGACAGTATCTACAAGCGCCTGATGAAAACCATTGGTCGAGAAGATTTAGGCAACGACCCGCAATTGAAAGACAACGCCGGACGTGCGGCAAGGGTCGATGAAATTGACACTGCCATTGGCCAGTGGACGGCACAGCGCACGGTAGCCGATGTGTTGGCCGCGCTTGATGCGGCGTCTGTTCCGGCTGGCCGCATTTACACCATTGCCGACATTGCCAGCGACCCGCACTACGCGGCGCGCGGCATGATTGAGCGCATGACCCTGCTTGACGGCAGCACGCTGGCGGTGCCCGGCATTGTGCCCAAGCTGTCGCTTACGCCCGGCAGCCACTACCGCAGCGCACCCGAGTTAGGGCAAGACACCGACGCAGTACTGCTCGGCATGGGCTTGAGTGATGCGCAAATTGCCGACCTGAAAAGCCGGGGCATTGTGCAAGGTGCAAACGGTGCGCACACTAGCTGACAGGGCAGCCAGGCCGGCGCAGCGCTTTTGTTCACGACTAAAATTCACCACCAAAATGTGCTACTAAATTAATAGCTGCTTGCGCCCGTATTTATTAGGCTACAGGCCGATTCGTATCGTAAAAACGGCCTCTTTTCGGCGTTTTAGCTCAGCTCGGCGATCAAATCAATGTACTGCTGCTTGGCGTCGTCTTGCGCGGTGCCCTTCAGCTTGGCCCACGCGTCCCACTTGGCGCGCGCCACCATGTCGCCAAAGCCGGGTTTTTTCTCTTCGTTGTCGCCGGTGCTGCCCTGTTTGTACAGCGCGTAAATTTTGAGCAGCGTGGCATTGTCGGGGCGCTCGGAAAGGTTTTTAGAATCAAGCATGGCTTTGTCAAAAGCGGCGGTGAGATCGGACATAACGGGTGCTCCTTTTTTTAAAAATAACGCCCCGGCGACGCGCCCGGGCTAGAACCCAGCTTGACTGGGGTTGTGCCCAGTATCTTAGCCACCTCATTGCCTGCAAAATAGCGCAATAACCCGGCACCAAGCCGAACACTGGAGCGCATCCCACATGGTTACTCGCACGCAAGCTGCCGCAGGGCGCATTAAAACTGGCAAAACAGTCGCCCAAGACATGGCGCTAGATGCCGCCGCCAGCGTTCAAAAAAACGTCAAACGGGCAGTGGCGGGCACGCTCGGTTTGATGGG
>JANMWH010000227.1:0-4542 GCA_031393945.1 Polaromonas sp.
CCGCTTACGTCCCACATGGGTGCGCCGCTGGCATTGCCAACCCACACGCCTACTGTGTAGCGCTGCGAATAGCCGACGGCCCAGTTGTCGCGCATGTCTTTGCTGGTGCCGGTTTTAACGGCTGTCCAAAAGCGGGTGGCCAGCACACTGTCGGTGCCGAAGGTGCGGGCGCGCGCCAGCGGGTCGGCGAGGATGTCGGTGACGATGAAGGCGGCGCGTGGGTCAATGGCGGGGGCGGGTACAGCCCTCACCGCAGCCCTCTCTTGCAAGCGGGAGAGGGAGTTTGGCCCCTCGGTATTGCTCCCTCTCCCCAGCGGGGGAGAGGGCAGGGGTGAGGGTGCAGCAAATTTAACTTCACCAAACCGCCCACCATTGGCCAGCGTGCGATAAGCATTCGTCAAGTTGAGCAGCGACACCTCAGAGCTGCCCAACGCCAGGCTGTAGCCGTAGTAGTCGCCATTTTCTTTAAGCGGCAAACCAGCGGCGCGAAGCTGCTTGTCAAACGCATCTGGCGACACCATGACCAGCGTACGCACCGCCGGCACATTGAGCGACGCACCAAGTGCCGTGCGGCTTGAAATAAAGCCTTTGAACTGCCGATCGTAGTTTTGCGGAATGTACAGGCCGCTGGCCGTGGGGATTTGGGTGGATGAATCTTCTAGCAGCGACGCAGCGGTGATTCGCTGCTCAGCAATTGCCTGAGCGTACAAAAACGGCTTAAGGGTAGAGCCGGGTTGGCGCAGCGCGGTGACGCCGTCAACGTCGGCGGCTTGACTGAGTTCATTCGATGAGCCCACCCAGGCTAGAACTTCGCCCGTGGTGTTGTCGAGCACGACGACTGCGCCGTCTTCAACATGGCGGCCGCGCAGCTCGCGCAGGTGTTGCTGTAGGGTTTGGACGGCGAAGCGTTGGAGTGGGGCGCGTAATGTGGACTGGATTGACGTTGGGAATCCCCCACCCCTACCCTCTCCCCGCAAAGGTAGAGGGGGCAAAACCAGAGCGCTCGCATTACTCCCTCTCCCATTGCGGGGAGGCAGTGGCGGCAGGGGTGAGGGTGCTTGCATAGCCACCAGCCGCCTAGCCAGGTGCGGCGCAATGCCTTCACTCGCATCAAACGCTTTGCGCTGCAGCGCTCCGGTGGTGAACAAATCGAGTGCGTCGCAGTCGGGCTTGTTTTGCATCAGTTTGAGCACACCACAAGCCCGGGTAGCAACTTGCGCCGCCTTCGCATTCGGCCCCCGCACCAGCGCCGCAGTAATGGCCGCCTCCCGCTCGTCCAGACCGTTGGCGAACTTCCCAAACAGCGTGCGGCTCAGGGCATCAATGCCCACGAGCTCACCCCGAAAAGGCACGAGGTTTAAGTAGGCTTCCAGAATCTGGTCTTTGCGCCAGCGCGCTTCCAGCACTTGGGTCGATAGCGTCTGACCGATTTTTTGCCCCACGCTGCGGCCACTGGCACCCGCGCGCAAATCCTCATCTAGCAAGCCCGCCAGCTGCATGCTGATGGTTGATGCACCGCGGGTTTTGGTGTTCCACAGATTAGCCCAGGCGGCGCTCGATACCGCCCGCCAATCCACGCCGCTGTGTTCGTAAAAGCGCTTGTCTTCGCTCAATACCAATGCAGTTCGCAACGCTGGCGACACGTCAGCCAAAGCCACCCACTGCCCGCACCGCACCGTGTTGTCAGTACGCAGGCGCTGGATGACTTCGCCGCTTCGATCCAAAATCAGCGTGTCAGACGGTCTGAAACCCTGTTTTACAGTGTCAAAAGAGGCTGTAGCCCCACAAATACGGGCGCAAGCAGCTATTAAAAATAGAGTAAATAAGGCGCGTTTGAACATTACGCAACCAGTTCAACACCTGTCATGCGGGCAGCTTTGGCGTCGAATGTCAGCATGGTGCTGCAACCCATACGCTGGTATTGGGCCAGAAACAGGCATTCGGCAAAGTCAGACGCTGCGTTTTCATAAACATGCAGCGCTTGCTCCAGCACCTTCTCGTTGTCTATTTCAATGTCATAGGACTCGAGCAGCAAATTAAAAACATTCAATACTTGAGTCTTATCCATTTTTGCGCTGCTACGCAGCACCCATTCCATCTCTAACACCACGGCCAGTGTGATGATGATTCTGGTGTCTAGTTTTTTAGCTTGCTGGATGAATTTGGCAGCGCGCATCTTTTGTGCGGGATCGTCGCTAAGCAACAACCGAAGCACGACGTTGGTATCCAAACCGACCATTCAGGACTTTCTCAAGCACCAAACCGCATTTTTTCAATCGGAATCTTCGGCCCTTTGTACTTGATGATGTCGGCAAGGTCGAGGATGCTCTTGTTTTTTACCCGCATGATGACTGTGCCGTTCGGCATTTGGGTGAAGTTGAGCTGGTCTTTGGGTTTGAGGCCCAAACTGTCCCGAATTTCTTTGGGAATGGTGGTTTGGCCTTTGGAGGTCAAGGTGGCGTTAGACATAAATTCCTTTCAATATTAATTTTTGTAAGGATTCTACATCTTTGGCTGGATGTTTTCTATGTCGAAGGGACGAGTGGATACTTAGGTGGATCTCATATGAAAATCCATGCAATCAAACAAACACCCAGCGCACCGAAAGTGATCGCTATAGTTTTTTTCACTTCATTTGCTCGATGCGCTACTCGCTGTCGATCAAACAGGTAATCCATCAGTGCCTCAAATAAACCTAAGAGGCCGGCCAGCAAAATAAAACCGGCACCTACCAACACAACAAAAGCTATTTCATTAAAGGTCATGAGACGCTTTCAAGTGGTTGAATCACTTCACCGCCTCCACCTTCACCCGCGCATTCGGCGCTTCGCCAAACATCTCGGGCGCGTACATCGCCTCGACCCGACTCGGCGGCAGCGCGAAGTTGCCGACATTATTCAGTCGCACTGTGTATTCCATCTTCACCACGCCTTTGGGCAAGTACTCGTAGTAACTGCGAAAGGCTTCGAAGCTGCGCTCTTCAAAGGCTGGCCAGCCGGAGCCCGATTTTTTCTCGCCTTTGGTCGCAATTTCAGAATCGCGGCCCAAGCCACTGCCCAAAATGGTTGCGCCGCCGGGAATGGGGTCGGTAATCGCTACCCAGGTCATGTCGGCTGATGAATTGACCTCCAGCGTGATGCGCACCACATCGCCACGGGTGTAGCTACCCTTATTTGCTTGCTCAATGGGCGTGATGGTTTTCTTGATCTGGTAGCCCGCGTTAAACGGCTCTTTGAGCTGAACTGCCGCGAGTGATTGCAGCGTCAGCCACGGTTTGCCAGCGCCAGTGTGCGTCACGCTCAAGGTTTCTTTGCCCGCTGTGCTTGATTTAGTCCAAGGCAAAAACATACCGTTATTGGTCAGGTTGCCCGGCGATGCGGGTGCGCCGAACATAGTGGTTTGGTTGGGTGCGCCGCCCGCATCCGTGGTTTTAACCCGGTCAACTTTTGCCCAATCAACATTCGCAGTTGCTGTAGCCAGCGTGGCTTTCGTGACACCCGCAACTGGTGTGGCTTCAAACTTGGCTGAGAACTTGTCGAGCGCCAAGCCGCCCCACAGGTTGGCCGTGGTGGTGTGCCAAGCGCCTTTTTGCTGGCGACCAATGAAGCCGTTGGCCAGGCGGCCCATGTCATCTTTCCAGGCGGGGTCGTCCATGACTGCGAGCATCAGGCGCGCCGTGTTGACGTCGCCATTGACCATCAGCCACCACCAGTAGTCGTCTTTCTCGGTGCTAAAAATCAGCTTGGTGCCCTGGTACGACAAGCGTGATTTCAAAATTTGGTTGGCTTCAAGAATGCGCTCTTCCCGCTTGGGCACATCAGCCACGCGTTTCAAAATTTGCAGCCAGTCAATCACTGCGCTGGTGGGCCACTGAATGGGTGCAATAGTGATGCTGCCCAACATGCGGCCTTGTGCTTTGCCGTAACGTGACAGCGCTTCAAGCGCGGCAAGTTTGCGCACGTCCAGGTCTTTGCGGGGGCTCCAAAACTCGCGCTGAATTTTGCCTTCAACAAACGCAATCAGGCCGCGCTCCATCGGCGCTCGAACATCGTCGGGCAAAGCAAAAGCCGGGCTGATGCTCGCGGCTTCGTGCGTGGCGGCCAGCAGGTAGGCCGTCAGCGCATCGCTGCCGCGCGCAGCTTCCCCATCACGCGGCGGGAAGTAGTTGGCCAAGCCATCGCTGTCAAGATAGCCGGGAACTTGCCCGACCACCGTTTGCCATAACTTCCCATCACGCAGACCGACTGACTTGCTGGTTTTTTGCTCCAGACAAATAAACGGGTAGTTGGCAAACCAGTCGCGCACGCCGTCCATGCCTTCGGCTAATTTGGGTTGCAATGACATCTTTAAACCGCCCCGGCCTGGGAGTGCATCAGCTGGCGGGTTCACGTCCAGATTGAACGCGCCCTCCACCTGCACCAGCGTGGCTTGTTGCACGGTTAACGGCACGGCAGGGATGATGCGTTGGCGGGCTTTGAGCGCATCGCGCGCACCGCTTATCGTGTCCTTAGCTTCAATCTCCCAGAGGATCGCCTCTTGCCG
>JANMWH010000274.1:0-6012 GCA_031393945.1 Polaromonas sp.
GCGACCGAGGGATCTTAAAGTCAATTGCAAGGTCTGTGCCTAAATTTCCGTGACTGGCGGAGTTTTTAATTCATCAGACTCTGCGCAGGCAAACGCAGTTTTGGTGGACACAATTCGGCCAGACTTTATCTTTTTGCAGCACAGTGTGCAGCACCCGCAGCAGCTTTGCAATTGGTAGCCTTGGGAGCCTTAGGAGCCCTGGGAGCCCTGGGGCGGTGTCTGGCAGTTCTTATCTGACAACCCCAAGACGTTATTTTTTCTAATTGCAGTGCAGCTAACCGCGTTAATTTCACAACTTAAGCTTGCACGGCGCTTGGGGGCAAACCGGTTGCCGCGCTCCATATGCAACGGGTGATCATGCTCTGCCTTTCGCGTACTCAGTAGCTTTGGCTGCTGCCGCGCTGATGCAACCGGGTGTTAAATCGCGCGGGGCCAGGGATAGTGTCGTGCTGGCGGATATATCAACGTTTACCACGCCAAAAACTGCAAGGTGTGATGGCTGATTCGCTGTTATTTCTTGTGCCATGGTCTGTCCATAGAATTTCCTACAATGAAATCATGGTTCTCGTCGCTGGCTCGGCCAATCTAGATTTTGTTGTTCGCGCACCGCGCATTCCTGCGCGAGGCGAAACGGTGTTGGGCACAAGCTTTCACACCTTTGCTGGCGGCAAGGGCGCTAACCAGGCGATTGCCTGCGCGCGTGCAGGGGGTGTGGCAACCAGCATGCTGCTCGGCTTGGGGCGTGACAGCTTTGCAGAGCCGATTGAGGCGTCGCTAAATGCTGCAGGTGTGGCGCTGCATGTGGTGAGGTCGGGCGACTTGCCCACCGGCACAGCGTTTATTTGCGTGTCTGATGATGCTGAAAACGCCATCACAGTAGCGCCGGGTGCCAACGCCGCTTTGCGTGCTGAACACTTGCCAGACTTGAGCGGTGTTGCCTACCTATTGCTGCAGCTTGAAACGCCGCTAGCAACCGTCGCGGCCTACGCTGCGGCGGCGCGCAAAGCGGGCGTGCAAGTGGTGCTGAATGCCGCGCCGCCTCACGCTTTGCCGCCGGACTTGCTCACCTTGGTTGATGTGCTGGTTGTTAATGAAGGCGAGCTAGCCAGCATCAGCAACTGCACCGGCAATGTGGCTGAATGCCTGGCGCAATTACCCGATATGCCTTGTATCGTTGTTACGCTGGGCGGGCGGGGCTGCTGCGCTCGGCTAAAAGGCCAAATCATTTTGCAACCTGCATTTGCCGTCACACCGATAGACACAACCGCCGCAGGCGACACCTTTTGCGGCGTGCTGGTGGCCAGCCTGGCCCAGCAACACGCCATGCCGTTGGCGATAGCGCGGGCCTGCGCAGCCGCCGCGCTGGCCTGCACTCGGTGCGGGGCGCAAGACAGCATTCCTTCTTGTGCTCAAGTTGATCTGTTCTTGGCGCATCAGTCTCTTGACGCCACCGCAAACGCAGCGCTGGCAAGATTTGTCGGATTCAATTCATAGGCCTCTTAGCTGCACAAAACATGACCTCACCGCTCCCGATTCAGTCTCCTGTCAAAGTCATTTTCGACACCGACCCCGGCGTTGACGACGCTATGGCGCTTTACTACGCGTTGGCCCACCCCGGCATTGACGTAGTCGGCATCACCACCACCTTTGGCAATGTCACCGTGGCGCAGGCGGCTGTCAATGCGCTGTATTTATGCGCTATTGCAGGCCAGCCCAACATTCCTGTTACCCAGGGCGTGGCCACGCCGATGGTGCGGCACAGCAAGGCCAAGTTTGACTTCATTCACGGTGCTGATGGCCTGGGTAACTTGCCGAGCCGCGTGACCACCAGCAACACGCTGGATCCGCGTACATCGGCACAATTTATCGTTGATATGGCGCGCGCGCATCCAGGTGAAATCACGCTGGTTGCGGTGGGCCCGCTGGGCAATGTGGCGCTCGCCGTACAGCTAGAGCCGAACCTGCCCAAGCTCTTGAAAGAAGTCATCATCATGGGCGGCACGGTCATTGAGCCGGGCAATGTGTCGCCCGTAGCCGAGGCCAATGTGTGGAACGATCCGCACGCGGCTGACAAGGTGTTTATTGCGGGTTTCAAGCTCACCATGGTGGGGCTGGACGTCACGCACCGCGTCATCGTGCCAGTGGCGGTTATGAAGGCGATTGCCGACAAGCAGCGCCACATCGCTTGCGATGTGCTGGCTCATGCGGTGGGGTTTTATGCCAATTTTTACAGCGGCCTTTACCCGCACGTGGCCAAAATTCATGGCTGCTTTGGCCACGACGTGTTGGCCTTTATTTGCCTGACGAATCGTGAGTTGTTTACCATTGAATCGGGCCGCGTTCGGGTCGCGCTTGATGGCATCGCCATGGGCCAAACCATAATGAACCGCAAGCAGTTTATTGACTACCCGCAACCCGGCTGGGGCGATGACATGCCGCAAACCGAGGTCTGCATGGCGGTAAATGCACCTGCGTGCCTGGCAGTGTTTGAACAAACTTTGATGAGCAATTGGTTAGGCAAGTAACTTCTTAAAGCGAAGGAGACGAGTCATGCAGCTTCCCGTCATTGACTATCGCAGCCTAACTGCTGCGCAAAATTTTTGCAGCAGCTTGCACCACACTGGCTTTGGCGTGCTGGCCAATCACCCGCTAGACCAAGCGCTGGTGCAAAACATTTACGACGAATGGCTGGCGTTTTTTAAAGGCGATGCCAAACACGGCTACGCGCAAGACCCAGTCAAACTTGACGGCTACTTTTCGCCCGCCATTTCAGAAACCGCCAAAAACAATACCCAACGCGATTTAAAAGAGTTTTTTCACATCTTTCCGTGGGGCCGTTACCCGGCTGAAGTGACTGACGCCGCACGCCGCTACTACGCCGCAGGCAGTGCGCTAGCCGCCGAGTTGTTGACGTGGGCAGAAGACTACTCACCACCAGACGTGAAGGCGCGTTATTCCATGCCGCTGCCCGACATGATTGACGGCTGCGACCAAACGCTGCTGCGCGTATTGCATTACCCGCCGTTGTTGGGTGTTGAGGAGCCCGGTGCCGTGCGCGCCGCTGCCCACGGCGACATTAATTTGCTCACCATCTTGCCCGCCGCCAGCGAGCCTGGCCTGCAAGTGCTTGGCAAAGACCAGCAGTGGCGCGACGTGCCGTGTGATTTTGGGTTGCTGATTGTCAACAACGGCGACATGTTGCAAGAAGCATCTGGCGGCTTTTACCCGTCGACTATTCACCGGGTGCTGAACCCAGTCGGTGCAGCGCGTACAAAGTCACGCCTATCGCTGCCACTGTTTTTGCACCCCAGGCGTGAAGTAGTGCTGTCAAGCCGTTACACCGTGGGCAGCTATTTTGAAGAGCGCATGAAAGAGCTGCGCAGCGGGCAGAAAGTCGCAAATTAAGCTGCTTTTCAGGCAATAAAATAGCTGCAGCTTAATAAAAACGGGTGCAAGCGGCTATAAATATAATAGCAAATAAGGTGCTCCGGCCTGATGCCATCAAGGCTCCAGCGCAATACCCACCACGCGTTCACCACCCCCAATGCTGCCCAGCGACTTGGCTGAACCGGTTTTCAGATCAATCGTCACCCAGCGGCTGCTCATGCTGCCTTCGCTGCTCAACGCTGCAAACGCCACATCGCTTAACGCCTGAATGTCGAACGATGCGTTGTTAAAAGTCATGCCCAAACTGCCAACGGTAAAAAACTGCCCGGTGTTGGGCGATACCGCTGGCACAACGCCTTCGCGCGAGCCCTGGGTGACCAGTGCACCAGTCGCGGCGTCCAGCGCAAAGTTGGTGGTGATTTTAGTGTCGGCTTTGTTGTAGCTGTAAGCCGCGCCAACGGTGCTAGGTGATTTGCCAAAGTTCACGTCGCCCGCTGCATAAGCCAGTTTGCCGTCGGTTTGCACGCCTTCAAGGGTTGCGTTGCCGTCTACAACAGCGCCAGTGTCGGGGTGTAAGCGCAGGTTTTGCCCGGTGTTGCTGACCACGCGAATGCGGTCAACAGTGGGGTTGAAGTCAAAGCCAAACTGCGTGCCTTCAAGTTTGACGGCAAACGGCGACCCGACGGCGGTAGCGGCTGCGGTGTCTTCATTGACGGTGTAAAGCCGACCGCTGCTGCCCAGCGCGTAAAGCTGATCTTTGGCCACGCGGTAGTCGATGCCCAGCAGCGTTTCGCCGGCCTGCAAACCCGTGATGTTTAGGGTCGCCAGAATGCGACCAGGTCGGCCGGCATTGAACTTGAGCAACTTGTTTGAAGCTGTTACCGCCACGGCTTTTTCAGCTCGTTCTGCGCCCTCAGGCTCGGGCATCATGGTGCTACAAGCGGCCAGGCAGGCGATTGCAAGTGTGGCAAGGCTCAATTTTGTGAAGGTAGCGGTGATCATGGCGGGTCTTTCTGTGGGGATAGGGTGGGAAGGTTCTGTTTTTTTATTACGGCCCAAAAACACAGCTGGATTCAAAATAAGGCGCACATCATTTGAAAATAGGTAGTTTTATGCACTAAATAAGCCCGTAGACTAATAAATACGGGCGCAAACAGCTATTATTTTAATAGTATTGAATCATCACCCTGAACACCCTAAGATGACCAAAAATAGGATCATCAGCAGACTGTTTTTAAGAAATTTATGCAACACGGACTAGCCCAAGCCAAAGCCCGCTTGAGCGAACTGATGCATTTGGTCGATGCGGGGCAAGAGGTTGTGATTGCCAAACACGGCCGGTCACGTTATCGGCTGGTGGCCGTATCAGCTCCGCAAACGCAAAACGCAGTCGATTTCTCTGTTGAAAAGCCGACCTGCAGCCTGAACGACCTGGCAGATGTGCTGGCAAGCTTTGGAGGCAATAGCCGCGCGCCGCGTCAGCTCAACTTCATGGAGCAATGGCGTGAAGGCGCTCGTTTCTAGAGCGAACGCAGTTTATGTTTTTGCGTTGGCACCAGCGTTGCAGCAGCCCTGTTGACCCAAGAGGCCATTAACCGATCGGCACTGGCACTCATCAATCGGCTGTTGGGCCAAGGCCTGCGGGGTGTTTGCAGCGACTGGACGTCGCAAGCCGGCGAGCCCTTGCATTCGTGGAGTTTTTGTCCGTGATTTGTAAGGACAAATCTCTTTTAACCAACTCTGGAACTTAAATTTCGACGTTGTCAATCAGCCGCGTATTGCCCAGCTTGGCCGCGCCCAGCACCACCAGCGGCTGCGTTGCCAGGTCGCCCCAGGGCGGCATCAGGTCGGCTCGGCGGCGCACTGTCAGGTAATCGGGTTTCCAGCCGCGGCGGGCCAGGGCTTGCATAGCTTGGGCTTCCAGCGCGAGCAGGTCTTGCGGGGTCGCAGTTTTGGCCTCTAGGCCCAGTGCTTGCAGGGCTTTTGCCAACTCGGCAGCTTCTTGCCGCTCGGCCTCTTTTAAATACATGTTGCGTGACGACAAAGCCAAGCCATCGGCAGCGCGCTGGGTTTCACCCGCCAAAATCTCAATCGGTAACGCAAACTGTTGCACCATGCGGCGCACCACCATGACTTGCTGGTAGTCTTTTTTGCCAAAAGCTGCGACGCCGCCGGGCATGCCCGCGTACACGCATGAAAATAATTTCAACACCACCGTGCTCACGCCGATAAAAAAACCGGGCCGAAAGTGGCCTTCAAGAATGTCGCCCAAATCAGTTGCCGGGTGCACCTTATAGGTTTGCGGCTCGGGGTACAGCTCTTTTTCGCGCGGGGCAAACAGCACGTTGCAACCGGCGGCCTCCAGCCGCTGGGCATCCGCATCGAGCGTACGTGGGTAGCTGTCAAAGTCTTCATGCGGCGCAAATTGCAGCCGGTTCACAAAAATGCTCGACACCGAAACGTCGCCAAGTGGCTTTGCTTCTTTCACCAGCGCAATGTGCCCGTCGTGCAGGTTGCCCATGGTGGGCACAAAGGCGGGGCATTTGAAGCCGGAAAGCTTTTCGCGCAGCTCGGCAATGGTGTGGACGATGTGCATGCTTGTCTCCTCGAACTTTTTGTTTTTAT
>JANMWH010000152.1:0-13705 GCA_031393945.1 Polaromonas sp.
CGGTTGAGAGCGCCGGGAATGTGGCCTGCGATTGGGTCAAGCGGCTCTACCTCACCGCGAAAGCGCGCCTCACCGCGGGCGTCGATAAGGGTTTGAATTGGCCGGCCCAAATTATCTGCTACGGTTTTAGTAGCTACTAGCGCCGATAATGATTGGGCTAGCGTGTAATTTGATGGAAAATTTGGGGCTTCAGGCCCGCTTTTAACTGCCCCACCCGCCGCTTGCCAAGCTTGTAAGCCGCCGTCAAGTACCGCCACGTTTTCGTGGCCTGCCCATTTGAGCATCCACCACAGGCGGCCGCAGTAGTTGGCGCCGTTGCGGTCGTACACCACGGCTTGCATGTCGTTGGCAAGGCCCGTGCTGCCAAGCCAAGCAGCAAAAGCCTCGCGCTGCGGCAAAGGGTGACGGCCGCCTGAAATCCCAGCACCGCTCTTGTCGCTCAGGTGTTTGTCTAAATCAGCGTACACCGCACCAAGAATGTGCGACTCCAAGTACTGCGTGTGCCCCAATGCAGGGTTGCTCAGCTCAAATGTGCAGTCAAAAATGCGCACCTGCGCTTGGCTGGCGAGCAGGGTTTGCAATTGTTCGGCAGAGATCAACAGGTCATAGTTCATGGTAAATCCTTAAAAAAATTAATGCTCTTCAGCGGGCGCATCGGGCGCGGCTTTGGCTCGCAGTACGGTGGCGGCAATGGCGCTCAGCATGATCAGCCCCATGCCCGCCCAGCCCAGCAGCGGTATTTGGTCGCCAAACAATACCAGCCCGTACAGCGCTGAAAAAATAATGCCCGAATATTGCAAATTCGCCACCATCAAGGTGCCGCCGTGGTTGGTCGACATGGAATAGGCTTTGGTCATGCACAGCTGGCCCAAACTGGCCAGCAAGCCAATGGGCAGCAGCCACAGTGCCCACTGCCAGTCCCACGCTGACACACCCACTACCGCCATGCCAAGCGCCCCGGCTATCACGGTGCCCACAGCAAAGTAAAACACGGTGCGGGCTTCAGGCTCGCCCATGCGGGCCAGCACCATCACCTGCATGTAGGCAAACGCGGCACCCAAGCCCGACAGCAAGCCAATCAGCCCGGCGAACGCCTGATTTTGAGCCATCGTGGGGCGCAGCAGCATGACCACGCCTGCAAAGCTGGCGAGTATGGCGCCCACCAGAGGTGCCTGAGATTGGTTACTGGCCCCCACGCTTTTCGCTTCGCGTAATTCGCTGCCCCCCGAGGGGGCTAATTTTCCTTGGGGCGGCCCGGCGGAAAATTTCTTTTGACCCGCTTTGGCAAACATCAGCGTGCCGCCAACCAAAAACGCCGCAATCCACACACTGCTCATGTAGTTCAGCGTCATGGCGGTGGCCAGCGGCAAGTGCGCGATGGCGTAAAACCAGGCCGACAGCGCCACTACGCCCACCACGCTGCGCCAAATGTGCATGGGTAAAACAGTGGTTTTGAGCGATGTACCGCGAAGGTGCGCATAGCACCACATGAAGAGCACGCCAATCACCCCGCGATAAAACACCAGTTCAGCGCCATTGAAGTGGCTGGACGCAAATTTAACGCACACCGCCATGCTGGAGAACACAAAGGCAGAAAGAATCATCCAGACGGCTTGCATGGTCAAAAATAGGCGTTTTTAAGATTAAAAAGTGCTTATAGCCCAATAAATACGGGCGCTAGCAGCTATATTTATTATAGCGTTCTAACTTGCCGCAGTGCATGCACCACTGCTGGTGACCAGGCCGCGCAGGTCGCTGGTCCAGGTACGGGTGGTGGTGTCGATTTGAATTCGCTCGCCGTCGACTGCGGTGAGTAAGGTGGTGTCTGTCACAGCAAAACTGTACACGGCCAGCCCATCAATTTTTACGGCGTACACACCATCGGCGTCATACGCAATGTCAACCTCCCTTTTCCAAATGCTTCGGGCGGGCAGATAAAAAGGGCTGCAAATCAAGCTGACCGTGCCAGACGTGGGTGTGGGCGGCGCTTTGGCTGCTGGCCGGTCTGCGGCGCTGGCAGCTTGAGCGGCGGCAACCACCAAAACGGCCGATGAATAAAGAAAAAATTGCATCATGCGGGCTCTCATGTTGGTTCCAGTGGGTACGCCGCATCAGTCGGCGGGGCGAGGTGAAATTCAACTGCAAACCCAGACGCCACAGCAGCAAGTTCAAGCCGCCCGCCATGCGCTCGGGCCACGATGTCGGCCAGCATCAGGCCCAGGCCCGTCACGCCTTCGTAGCGCTGGCTGTGCAGGGCCTGTACCAGCGCCACCCGCCGCGCCTCAAGCGCACCAGAGCCGTCGTCAACCAGGCGCAGCACGTGAGCGCTGGGGTGCGAAATATAAATATTTTTAGCGCCCGCACGCAGGGCGTTGTCAAACACGTTCAGCAGCGCTGCCGACAATAAATCTGCATCGGCCAACAACGGCTGTTTGGACGTGACGTGCAGGCTGAGCCCCTTGGGCGCGAGGCGGGTCAGCCAGTCTTGCAGGGCAATCGGCTCGCGCTGCAGCGGCGATCCGGTGCGAAACAACGATAACAGCGACGCCACCACACTTTGCAGGCGCCCGCTAGCTACCCGAATTTGCTGCAGCCGCGCCGTCATTTCAGGCGGGCACTCGCGCAGGGCGACAGCCAGCTGCGCGTCAATACCCGCGAGCGGAGTGCGCAGCGCATGCGCCGCATGGCCGCTGAAGGCGCGTTCGGCGGCCACGCGGCGGGCCAAGCGCTGGCCCAGCTCGTCGATGGCGTCGTGCACGACTTGCAGCTCTTGGCGCTCGGCAGTGCCCAGTGCGGCACCTGGCTTTAAGGGGTCGAAACTTGCCAGCTGGCTAGCCAGGTTTTGCAGCGGTACCAACTCTTGCCGTGTTTGGGCGCGCAACCAAAAGTGCGCCAGCAGCGCAATTGCCAATGAGGCCAAGGCGGCTGCCAGCGCGACCTCAAAAAGAGCTTCACTGCGTTCGGCGCTGACTTGGGCGACATAAAGCATGCGGCCGTCGCTTCCCAGCGGCATGCCAAACACGCGCCAGCCAGGAGAATCGCCAAAGCCGCGCAAGGGCACTGGGTAAAACGCTTGCGGCGGCGCACCAGATGAGGCGTTGGCCACTTTGGCACTTTCAACCGAGCCGTACTTGACCACCTGCCAAGCAAATTGCTCGGTAGAAGTCGGCGTTGCAATGGGCAGTGCCGGCACAACCAGCGCCGGTGGCGCAGGCTTCAAAACAGGGGCGGCTTGAGCCAAGGGGCCGCTCAGTATTTGGGCGGTGGCTTCCAGAGTTTCGTCTTGCAGCTCCCGGACTTCGTCGCTCACGGCCAGCCACACTGCGGCCGTGATGGCCAGCGTCCACACAACCGACCACAGCAGTTGGGTGCGCAGCAAGCGCCGGGCAATGGACGGTAAGGGGGTCATGGCTTGCGCTTGGTACTAAAAATATCGTTACCGCAGCGCAGCGGCGTTGGCGCTGGTGGGCGGGGACTCTGCAGCCAGCCGGTACCCCATGCCGCGCACGGTTTCAATCAGGCCGCGGCCCAGCTTGCGCCTCAAGCTGGACACATGAACTTCAAGAGCGTTACTGCTGACATTGGTATCAAAACCGACTGTCAGGCGTTCAAGGTCAGCCTTCATCACTACCCGTCCCGCGCGGTGACACAACGCTTGCAGCACCGACCATTCCCGGGCAGTCAGATCAACTGGCACGCCCGCGCGCGAAGCAGTATGCGCCGCCAAATCAATGCTCGCGTCGCCGACTTTCAGCAAAGCGGCTCCCGGCGAAACTGTGCGGCGAACCACAGCGCGCAAACGAGCGCTCAGCTCTTCGGGCTCAAACGGTTTGACCAGGTAATCATCGGCGCCGCCGTCCAAGCCCTCAATGCGGTCAGACAGCAAGTCTCGGGCGGTCAGTATCAGTGCGGGGGTGTTATCGCCCAAGGCGCGCCTGGCTTGCAACCACCCCAAACCAGAGCCGTCGGGCAATTGCCAGTCGACCAGCAGCGCGTCATAGGGCTCGGCGCTTAGCGCGCGCGCTTCTTGCAAAGTGCAGCACCAGTCCACCAGGTGCTTGTCTAGTCGCAAAAAATCTCGCAGGCCTTCCCCCAAAATGGAGTCGTCTTCAATCAGCAGCAGTCGCATGGTGTGGTGGGGGGCACGTAAGTTAAAGCGCGCTGTCGAATCATAGGTGATGGTACAGAAAAACGCCTTGGCAGCCGCTTTGCCGTTGGCCGCTTCAGCGTGGCTTCAGCTTGACTTCAGGCAACCTTCAGACGCGCGGCTGACAATTACCGCATGCAAGCTACGCCTTTACCGCCATCGCAAATCAATTCGCCAGCCTACCGCCGGGCACGGCCTTTTAGCGTTGACCTTACAGCCGAGCAATTGCTAGCCGCGGTTAGCGTATTTTGGCTGCTGTCAGCAAACCAACTTTTTTTTACGACTGCGCTGAAGGGATTCGCGCTGGCAGCGCCAAGTACTTGGGGCTTTGCGGTTGCGCTGGCAGTTGGCGTAGCAAGCTTGCAGTTCTTTTTAATGGGTTTGGTGGCCCACCGCCTGATCATCAAACCGTTGCTGGTTGTGCTGTTGATCGTGGCTGCAAGCGCTGCCTACTACATGCAAGCGTACGGCGTGTACTTCGACCCGAGCATGGTGCGCAACATCTTGCGTACCGATGTAGTTGAGGCGCGCGAAATTGTCTCCTGGCGCTTGGTGGTTCACTTTATGCTGTACGCGGCGTTGCCGCTGCTGTTGCTGTGGCGCGTGCAAGTTGTTAAGCGGCCGCTTGCTACAGCAACGGTGATCAGGCTGGCCTGGCTGCTTGTATCTTTTGTACTGACGATTGGCGCGGTACTGGCGGTGTTCCAGAGCTTTGCCTCGTTAATGCGCAACCACAAAGAGGTGCGCTACCTGATCACACCGGCCAACATTGCGTGGTCTACAGGCAGCGTGGGTGCGCAGAGCCTGCGCGGTGCAGGCAAACCGCGCCAAGCGATTGGACTTGACGCTACGCGCACACAACCCGCAGCCGGGGCCAAGCCGCAACTGTTAGTGCTGGTAGTAGGCGAGACAGCGCGCACGGCGAACTGGGGTTTGAGTGGCTATGCACGGCAAACCACGCCGCTTTTAGCCCAACTGCAATCTCAAGGTCTGATCAACTTCCCTCAAGTCACCAGTTGTGGCACCAACACTGAAGTGTCGGTGCCGTGCATGTTTGCGCCGGTTGGTCGGCGAAACTACAACGAGACCGACATTCGAGGCAGCGAGTCTTTGTTGCACGTTGTGGCGCGCACGGGCGTGGCGGTGCACTGGCGCGACAACCAGTCTGGCTGCAAGGGGGTGTGCGACGGCCTGCCTAACGACAACACCGACAAGCTGGACTTGCCAGCGCTGTGCAACCAAGGGCGCTGCCTGGACGCCGCGCTGCTTGACGGGTTGAAAGCGCGGCTAGATGCCGCTACGGGCACGCAGTTATTGGTGCTGCACATGCTGGGTAACCACGGGCCATCGTACTTTCGCCGATACCCTGCAGAGTTCGCGCGATTTGCACCAGCTTGCCAAAACGACGACCTGGCGCGCTGCACGCGCGAAGAAATCGTCAACGCCTACGACAACGCCCTGCTGTACACCGACCATGTGCTCGCTCAACTGATTAGCCAACTGCAAAGCCAAGCCGGCCGCGTTGACAGTGCGGTGATTTATGTCTCGGACCACGGGGAATCACTGGGCGAAAAAGGTTTGTTTTTGCACGGTATGCCGTACGCAATTGCACCGAACGAGCAAACACAAGTGCCCATGGTGATGTGGTTTTCAAAAGGCATGCAGCAGGTGCTTGGCCTGGACGTTGAATGCCTGCGCCGACGGGCTGTAGAGCCTGCCGCGCACGACCACTTGTTTCACACCACCTTGGGGCTGTTGAACATTAAAACCAATGTGCACGAGAAAAAATTGGACCTGGTCACCGGCTGCCGCGCGGCATTGGTGGCGGCAAAACCATGACACGACGCAACCAGTGGGATGTGTGGATATCGGTAGGTGCGCTGGCCTTGCTGGCTGCCTGGGATGCCAGCGGTTGGGACATGGCAGCCATGCGCAGCCTGGGCAACGCCAGTGGCTTTACTTTGCGCAGTGCGGCGGCGCTTGCACAATTGCATCAGGCCAGTCGAGTCATCGCTTGGGCGGTGCTGGCTTGGCAAGGCTGGATGGCTTTTGGACCGCAGCGCGTTGGCAAACTTGGCAACCTGGGCACAAGCAAGCCCCAGCCTGATCGTGCTTACCGCCGCTACTGGTTTGGCGTTACGCTGGCCTGCGTCTTGGGTATCAACATCATTAAGTACGCGAGCAACACCAGTTGCCCATGGGATTTGGCGGAGTTTGGCGGCACCGCTCGGCATCTATCGCACTGGATGTTTTGGTTGGCCGATGGCGGCCCGGGGCAGTGCTTTCCATCGGGGCACAGCAGTGCCGCATTTGCCTTTTTTACGCTGTACTTTGTGTGGAGAAGCTATGACGCCAACCGAGCAAGGCGATACCTTCTGGCGGTTTGCACGGCTGGTGCCATACTGAGCCTGACACAAATTTTGCGGGGCGCTCACTACCCAAGCCATGCGCTGTGGTCTGCTTGGGTATGCTGGACGATTTGCTGCGCAGCTAACCGTTGGCAGGACCGTCCGAGCAAGCGTGTAGCGGTGCCGCCGGGCGCGGGTCAATTGCTGCAGTTAAAAGTGCCGTGAATCTAAGCAACTGTCCGGCTGAGATCCGAACAACCGTTTAAGCTAGTCAGCAAGCGGCAGTCGCACGCTGGTACTGTGACAACACAATAGCGGCCACCAGGTCGGGGCGCTCTTCATGCGCCAAGTGCCCCAAGCCGGGCAAGGTGCTCAAGTGAGGCGTTGCATCAGCTCGGGTGGCTGGCCACTGGGCAAGTAATCGCGCGGCTTGGCGTGGCGACACGGTTTTGTCTTGTTCGCCGACTATCAGGGCCAGCGGCGCTTTTAGGCGTGGCAAGTCTTGCGCAAGTTGAGGCAAATCCCAGTTGGCCATCATTCCCAGCGCTCCGGCGGCGTGACCGGGATTGCCCACCAACTGTCCGTAGAGTGCCATGCCAACGGCGTCCAGGCTAGAGCCAGTGCTGCCAATGAGTTTCTGCAATACCGCGGGGTCGGCCGCTCTCCACGAAAACAGCTGCGGCACAAACGGTACAGCTGCCATCAGTTTGGCCACCGGCGAGAAGACTTGCCCAGCCAGTCCGCCAAGCGGTAACAAAGCGCCGTTCACGCTGACCAGCAAGTGCGGTGCAATCAATTGGCTGAGGCACATGCGCACAGCAATGGCCGCGCCGGCAGAATGCGCAACCACCAGGCTAGGCGAGCACTTTAGTGAGGCCAGCAGTTCACCGAGCGCGCTCGACATGCCGTTCAGCGACAGTTGAGCAGAACTCGCTCCACCAGCGGGCATGTCAGTGAACGCATGGCCAGGCAAGTCGACCGCCAGCACGTTAAAGTGTGCCGCTAGTAAAGGGGCCAAGCCGCGCCAAGAGTGCGTGGAGGCGCCGGTGCCATGAATCAGTAATGCCATCGGTGCACCATGTGCGGTCGAATCAAATTGCTGAATATGCCAGCGGAGATCTGCAGCATGTACGAAACGACTGTGCTGGCGGTGCGGCCAATCTGCGCCATCGGTTTCCCAGCGAAGCCTGGGCGTAATCGGCGTCCACTGACTTTGGGCCATTGCGCTACCGTGCCGAGGCAGTTGCCAGCTGCACAGCGCGGGACAGAGCGTGTGCGCCCGCGTAGGGCAGCGGCAAGTAGGCAGCACCCATCTCAGTAGCCAGCATTTGCGCAGACGTTTGAGGTTGAGGCGACGTATCTAGCAGCAACGCCGTCACACCAGCAAACCTGAGCTGACGCGCAGCCGCAACTGCATCATCGCCGGCGCGCTGACGACCCGGTGAGCCATCTCGCGCGATGTTGCCACGCCCGTCCGTCAGCATGACAACAATGGGCGTTTCTCCTTTTCGCTTGATTTGGTCAGCCAACTGTCTTGCGGCATCAATCGCCGTTGCCAATGGAGTGCCCCCACCGCCGGGTAAACCAGCCAAACTACGCTTGGCGCGCGCCAATGATCGGGTGGGCGGCAACAGCAGCTCCGCTGCTTTACCTCGAAAGGCAAGCACCGCGACACGGTCGCGGCGAACATAGCAATCTGCCAGCAAAAGCTCAACGGCGCCTTTAGCTTCAGCCAGTCTGTTCAGGGCAGACGAGCCCGACGCGTCCACCACAAACAAGGTGGTAGTTTGGCCGAGTTGCTTGAAACGGGTGACGTGAAAATCCTCACGCCGAATGTGAATGCGCTTGGTTCGGCTGGGGTCGGGCTGTTGACGCTCTCGAAGTTTTTGCCAGGGAGCAGCCGCGCGCAGCGTTTCCAGCACATTGAGGCGCGCACCGGCCACGGGATCACCGCGTCTGGCACCAAGGGGCCTGCCGCGGGTCTGGCTTTTTTGCGAAGCACCGGATCTGCCAGCCACCTGGGCACGCGCTTTCGCGGTTTGGCCCACTTTCAAAGCTGCCAGCAACCCTGGGGGAATGGCGGCCAGAGCTGCTTCGATCACGCTTTCGGCAAGTGCCTGGCTGGTGTTGATATCAGGCTCTGTTTGCGGCGCGAGGTCATCGCGTTTGTCGTGCTCTGCGGCTTGCTGTGTGGGCAAATCGTCAGGCGGCTGGGCTGATTCAACCGAATCGGCGGCGTCTTGATGATCATCTGGCTGGTCAGCCCTGTCTTCATGTTGAGCGTCTGATGGTTCAGTCTCCGAACGTTCCGGCAACCGCGTTGCACGTGGAGCTAAAACAAGTCTGGCCGCCAGCGCGGTATGCTGGCTAGTAACATCCCGCTCACCATCCAAAGCGGCGGCGCAACGGGCCGCTTTCAGGGCTAGCAGTGGCGCCCGCAAGGAGTCGATACCGAGCGCAAGTGCGGCAGCGCAAAGGGCTTCGACTACTTCATCGCCAGCGCGCACCGATGGCAGAAGTAGACGTGCCTTGGCAATGTCGGCTGGGTTCCACATCCCCACATCATCTTCAGCAGTACGCTGCAGTTGCACGAGAAACGCGAACCGGTCAACCAGAGATGCGGCTACCTGTTCATCGTCCTCCCTGCCCTCGTCAAGCGCCACCATACCCAGACGCGCCTGACGCTGAAAGGTAAGGCCGTCGCGCACGACGGAAACTTGCTGCGTATCGACAACGGCCGCCAAGCGCGCAGCAGTGCCCACATCGATCCGTTCGGCCATGGCCAGAAGCACTACGCCACCATCAGCAGTGGCCAGCACGCCCTGCTGCGCTACGGGGCGGCCGGCGCTCAGGGTCGCGCCCAGATCAAGACCACCCAACAGCGCCGCATCGTTAATATTGAGAGGAACTCGCCGCACTGGCGCACTGGCGGGCAATAATTTCTCAAGCAAGGTCAGCCATTCTTCGCGTGCAGGGCCTGCTGGAGAGCGAAGCGCAACGCCTCCTAAACCGGACGGGTCGACAGCAAAGAGCGCTGCGACCACATTCATCAGGTGCCAAACAGCTCAGCCACCGCACGATCAACGCGCGCGGTAGAACCCGAGTCATCGAGGGGATTACGACGCAGGCGATGTCGCAGCGCGGGCGCGGCTATGCGTTTGAAATGCGCGTCATTCACGCTTTGGTCACCTTGTAAAGCCGCCAACGCGCGCGCCGCTCGCATCAGCGTCAGGTCACCACGTAAACCGTCTGTACCAAGGGCCATGCAAAGCTGGGCGGCACGCTCTCGGGCGGCATCCGTGATGCTGACTTCACTCAAACGCGTCCGGCCAGCCACAATGCGGCGACGAATTTTTTCATCTTCTTTTTTCCATTGCACGATAAATGCAGCTGAGTCACGCTCGAAAGCGTCTCGTCGCTTCACAACCTCAACCCGCGCCTGCAGATCGGTCGGTGTTTTGACTTCCACCGAGAGTCCGAAGCGGTCAAGCAACTGCGGGCGCAATTCACCCTCTTCTGGATTTCCGCTGCCGACTAAAACAAATCGGGCCGGATGACGAATGCTCAAGCCCTCTCGCTCTACCACGTTTTCACCAGAGGCCGCGACGTCGATCAATAGATCTACCAAGTGGTCTTCAAGTAGATTGACTTCGTCGATGTATAAAAACCCCCTGTTCGCACGCGCAAGCAAACCGGGCTCGAACGCCTTTACACCTTGCGATAAAGCGCGCTCCAAATCGAGTGCTCCTACGACACGATCTTCGGTAGCGCCAAGCGGCAAGTCGACGACGGGCACCGGGATCAAATGACTTTTAACGCCCGCATTTCCCTGAGACACTCCATCAGCAACGTAAGGGTTTTCTGGTGCACTGTTATATGCGCAACCCACGACTGCCCGCATCTTTGGTAGCAACGCGGCTAGCGCACGCACTGCAGTTGACTTGCCTGTGCCCCTGTCACCAAACACCAATATGCCGCCTATAGCGGGATCAATAGCAGCAATCAAGATAGCGAGTTTCATCTCGTCTTGTCCCACGATCGCCGAAAAAGGAAATGCTGTAGAGCTACTCATAGTACGAAAAGTATATTTTGCGATTTCCAAAAAGAGTCACCCAAGAAACCGTCCCCTGAGAATTGCTGATCAATCTTGCTGATCAATCTTGCTGATCAACCTTACTGGCCAACCTCACTGGCCAATCTATTAGTGAGCTACAACGCAAAACGCCTACTGAGCGTAGGCGTTTTGAGCTGGTTTACGAATCAACAAGATTCACCAGATGTTGGTTGCGCGGGCAAGATTTGAACTTACGACCTTTGGGTTATGAGCCCAACGAGCTACCAGGCTGCTCCACCGCGCGGTATTTCCCTATTATAACCTATTCAGAGACGCATTACTCAGCTTTGGCTGCGTCTGTCGAAACAACGTCGCTCACTTCAGGGCGATCTACCAACTCTACCAGTGCCATAGGTGCGTTGTCACCCACACGGAAACCCATTTTCAAGATACGCGTGTAACCACCTGGCCGAGCTTTGTAGCGCGGGCCTAATTCTGCGAACAACTTGACAACCATATCGCGATCGCGCAAACGATCAAAAGCCAAGCGTTTGTTCGCCAAGGTAGGAGTTTTAGCCAAAGTAATCATCGGCTCTACTACCCTGCGCAGTTCTTTGGCTTTGGGCAAAGTGGTTTTGATGGCTTCATGCTGCAGCAATGAATTCATCATGTTGCGCAGCATGGCGAGGCGGTGCTCGCTGGTGCGGTTAAGTTTACGTAGGCCGTGTCCGTGTCGCATAATGTTTCCTTTTTTGTATTCAGGCAGCCGTATCAGGTACTGCCCGTGCGCTATTTCTAAATGAAATAGTTGTTTTAGTGTTTATCCAGGCCGGCCGGAGGCCAGCTTTCTAGCCGCATACCCAGGGTGAGGCCGCGGGAAGCTAGAACTTCTTTGATTTCGTTCAGCGACTTGCGCCCTAAATTTGGAGTCTTCAGCAGCTCATTTTCACTACGCTGAATGAGATCGCCGATGTAATAGATGTTTTCAGCTTTCAGGCAGTTTGCGGAGCGAACGGTAAGTTCAAGTTCATCGACCGGGCGCAGCAAAATCGGATCGAATTGCTGCGAGCTGCGAGCAACTGCCGCGCTGAAATCAGGCAACTCATTTCCTTCAAGTTGCGCGAACACAGCAAGCTGCTCAACCAGGATTTTCGCAGACGCTCTCACTGCGTCCTCTGCAGTAACAGCACCGTTCGTCTCGATTTCCAGCACAAGCTTGTCCAAGTCAGTACGCTGTTCGACGCGAGCACTTTCAACGGTATAACTTACGCGTTTGACCGGCGAAAACGACGCATCCAGCACAATACGACCAATCGACTTGGTCGACTCGTCGCCGTAGCGCCGAACGTTGCCAGGGACGTAGCCGCGACCGTTTTCCACTTTGATTTGCATGTCAATTTTGCCGCCGTGCGACAAGTTGACAATTAAGTGCTCCGGGTTCACGATTTCAACGTCGTGCGGAGTTTGGATATCAGCGGCAGTGACGGGCCCAGTGCCGTCCTTGCGTAGGCTGAGCGTGACTTCATCACGATTGTGCAGCTTGAAAACCACACCCTTCAGGTTCAACAGAATGTTGACGACATCTTCTTGCACGCCATCAATTGACGAGTATTCGTGCAACACGCCTGCGATGGTCACTTCCGTGGCAGCATGTCCCACCATTGAGGACAGGAGAACGCGACGCAACGCATTGCCTAAGGTGTGGCCGTAGCCGCGCTCAAAAGGCTCCAAAGTAACTTTCGCGCGATTCACGCTAAGCTGTTCAACATTAATAGTTTTAGGTTTCAGTAAATTAGTCTGCATGCAATCTTCCTATCAATACCCTCGGCTCGTTACACCGATAAGGCCAGCGATCCCAGTCCTGCCAACACAGAAACAGCGATCGCAGGAACGAAATTAGCGTGAGTACAACTCAACGATCAATGATTCATTAACATCGGCCGCGAACTCGTCACGGTCAGGCACCTTCTTGAAAGTGCCTTCACCTTTGTCAATGCTTACGTCAACCCATGAAGGCATGCCGACTTGCGTTGCAAGTTGCAGGGCTTCAGCCACACGGGTTTGTTTTTTGGACTTATCGCGCACAGCAATCACGTCACCGGCTTTGACCATATACGAAGGAATGTTCACCGAACCGCCATTGACAACGATCGCCTTGTGCGACACCAACTGACGCGCTTCAGCTCGGGTTGAGCCAAAGCCCATGCGGTACACAACGTTGTCAAGACGTGATTCGAGAATGAACAACAAGTTCGCGCCAGTATTACCTTTGCGGCGATCAGCCTCTTCAAAGTAACGGCGGAACTGCTTTTCCAGCACGCCGTACATGCGCTTGACCTTCTGCTTTTCACGCAGCTGTAGACCGTAGTCTGATGTACGGGTCCCAGAAGTACGGCCATGTTGACCGGGTTTGGAGTCAAACTTGGCTTTGTCAGCGATAGCGCGGCGAGCGCTTTTTAAGAATAAGTCCGTACCTTCACGGCGAGACAATTTGGCCTTGGGGCCTAGGTAACGTGCCACGTGTAAATCCTTTTATCATCTGCTGCATTGCTGCAGGAGCCTTCGGCTTGAACTGTGAAGTTTTAGCTTAGCGGCGGTGGGCTTTGGTAAAACGCTCTGCCGCCTCAACGCTCTGTTCGAGCGATGCTGCGCAAAACAACGAAACTAAATACGACGAAACCTGATCGCGAAGCGATCAGATTCTCCTGCGTTTCTGCGGCCGGCAACCGTTGTGCGGTACTGGAGTCACGTCAGCAATCGAATTGATACGAATGCCGAGCGCGCCCAAAGCACGAACCGACGACTCGCGTCCAGGGCCTGGGCCTTTGATTTCAACGTCAAGATTTTTGATGCCCTGCTCAATCGCCGCACGACCCGCTACTTCTGAAGCCACCTGAGCGGCAAAAGGAGTTGACTTGCGTGAGCCTTTGAAGCCTTGACCGCCAGACGATGCCCACGACAAAGCATTGCCTTGACGATCGGTGATCATGATGATGGTGTTGTTGAACGATGCATGCACGTGTGCAATGCCGTCGGCAACGTTCTTGCGAACTTTCTTGCGGACACGCTGTGCAGCCGTGTTGTTTTGTGCTTTTGCCATGGTGTTCTTTACCTATCTCTTGCTTATTTCTTCAGGGACGCTGCGGCCTTGCGCGG
>JANMWH010000282.1:0-2575 GCA_031393945.1 Polaromonas sp.
TTCGAGCGTGCCGCGCTGATTAAAAAGAAATTCAAGGCCTACGAAAAGCACCAGCCTCTAGTCGACCGTACGATGGCGATGATTTTTGAAAAAGCATCTACCCGCACCCGCGTCAGCTTTGAAGCGGGCATGTACCAATTGGGCGGCACGGTGGTTAACCTGACCACCGAAGGCAGCCAACTGGGCCGCGCAGAGCCGATTGAAGACAGCGCCAAAGTCATCAGCCGCATGGTGGACTTGGTGATGATTCGCACCTTTGAGCAAACCAAGATCAACCGCTTTGCCGAGCATTCACGCGTGCCTGTGATCAACGGGCTCACGAACGAGTTTCACCCCTGCCAGATTTTGGCCGACATCTTCACCTACATCGAACATCGCGGCAGCATCAAAGGCAAAACAGTCGCGTGGGTCGGCGACGGCAACAATATGGCCAACACGTGGCTGCAGGCCAGTGAGATTCTGGGTTTTAAAGTACACCTAAGCACGCCTGGCGGCTACGAGGTTGACCAGTCAGTTGCCGGCATTCGCTCAGCAGACAGCTACCAGGTGTTTAAGGACCCGCTTGAGGCGTGCGCAGGTGCAGACCTGGTCACGACAGACGTGTGGACGTCCATGGGTTTTGAAGCTGAAAACGAGGCCCGCAAAAAGGCGTTTGCCCACTGGTGTGTAGACGCCGAGATGATGCGCGCTGCCAAGCCAGATGCCTTGTTCATGCACTGCCTGCCCGCCCATCGCGGCGAAGAAGTTGAAGCAGAAGTTCTCGACGGCCCGCAGTCTGTGGTGTGGGACGAAGCTGAAAACAGGATGCACGTGCAAAAGGCGCTGATGGAGTATTTGCTGCTGGGGCGTTTGGACTAGGCTGGGCTAACAATCGAACGAGCGCGAGCCAACTGCGCATCACGCTCACGCATGCGTTCAATCGCTTCTACCTTCTGCTCCCATGTCATCACCCGTTCGCGTTGACGCCACGCGGCTTTAACTTTGGCGACATGCGCTTCAACGTCCATTGCATTCACAACGTACGTAATGTCTGGAACTGCTCTTGATTTAAACGTAGCGTTTGACATATATTGCCCAACGCTGCGTCAAAGCGAACGCATTGACCAATGCTGCCAGCCTGTCGCTGTTTACATGACCTGATTCAATCAACATGTGAATACGCATATAGTCTTTGGCACGCCCAGTTTGCAGCGCAATCGCACACAGATAGTCGGCAGAAACCACCTTCACTATCAAATCTTCAAAGTGTTGATCAACTGCGTTTGCCACAGCCTCTTCAACAAGCGGCGTGTATGCAGGAAGAATCTGCACCGGCCACTTACCGATGACTACATACTCACTTTCAATTCGCCCGCCCAATTGTTGCAATCGCTCATACAAAGGCGTCAGCACTAAAAGCCCCGACGCCGAAGGCTTGAGAAACGCAAAAATATCCAGGTCCTCTGTTGCTACGGCTGGCGTATAAAAGCTCGCGGCGATAGCACCGCCAATAGCAAAATCAGCAAGAATGCCCTCCTCGCGGACTTGAAGCAATACTTTTAAACTTTCGCGCATTTCTACATGTTATTTCATTACCGCGGCGCAACGCAGCACTGTGCCAAACTGAGCCCCGAGCCGGCTATTTTTGAAGCCTGTTGGAAATAACCGACACCACAGCATTTTCAGCAGTGCTACCTTCACTACATGACCTTTTCACCCCTGAAGTTGCCGCTAAAAATTTGGGACATTTCACCGCCCGTCGACGAGCACACGGCTGTGTTCCCGGGTGACACGGCTTATTCGCAACGCCTGCATTTCGCGTTGACACCAGACTGCCCGGTTAACGTCAACAGCATCACGCTGTCGCCACACACAGGCGCGCACGCCGATGCACCCATGCACTACGCGAGCGGCGGCGCAGCGGCTGGCGCGCTTGACCTGGCGCCGTACCTTGGGCCGTGCCGCGTGATTTATTGCATCGACTGCGGCCCCCTGGTGTTACCCGAACACATTGCCCATGCGCTGACTGACTTGCCGCCGCGCGTTTTGCTGCGCACCGCACGCACTGCCAGCCAGTCTTGGGCATCATTTACGGCTGTGGCGCCCGAAACAATGGCGCTACTAGCTACTAAAAACGTAGCGTTGGTGGGTATTGACACACCCAGCGTTGACCCTGCTGATAGCCAAGCGCTGCCGAGCCATCATCAACTGCTGGCCAACAACATGCGCAACCTTGAATGCCTGGTGCTAGACGATGTGCCCGAGGGCGACTATGAATTGATTGCCCTGCCGCTCAAACTGATACGCGCTGATGCTTCCCCCGTGCGGGCAATTTTGCGTGAACTGACCACCCTCACCCCTGCCCTCTCCCGCACGCGGGAGAGGGAGTAAATTTAAACACCTATGACCACACAACAAGACTGCACCGCGCTTGACGCGCAAGATCCCTTAAGCGAACTGCGGCATCAATTTACGTTGCCTGAAGGCGTAATTTATCTGGACGGAAACTCACTCGGCGTGCTGCCCAATACCGCCGCCAGCCGCGTGGCCAAAGCCGTGACCGAAGAGTGGGGCCAGGGCCTGATCCGCTCCTGGA